>DYQJ01000260.1 GCA_020719345.1 Draconibacterium orientale
TTTTTATTTTTGTAAATATTTTTTTTATTTTTGACCGACTATTGAGAACTTACGTTTTATCTTTTTAATTTTGGCAGTTTATTTTATTTTTAAAAAATAATTAAAAAGTTTGAAAAGTTTATATATTTGCAGATAATTTAATATCAAAAACAAACGTAATATGAATATAATAGAAAAGATACTTGCTCGGCACTCAAAATATCCGACCGTAAAACCGGGAGATATAATTGACGTATTAATAGATGCTCGCGCTGCTCGCGATTTTGGTGGCGCCAATGTAGTTCAAAATATTGAACAAAACGGTTTAAACGTAAACGACCCCTCAAAAACATTTTTCACATTTGATTGTAACCCAACCGGGTCAGACCAGAAATATGCTATCAATCAGCATATTTGCCGAAAGTTTGCACGCCGCACTGGAGTAAAAGTCTTTGATATAGACAAAGGAATCGGCACACATACTTTAATTGATTTAGGATTAGCATATCCCGGAGCAACAGCAGTTTCTACAGACTCACATGCGAACATTCTCGGCGCCGTTTGTGCATTCGGTCAAGGAATGGGAGACCAAGATATAGCAGTGGCATGGGCAAAAGGTAGTGTCTGGTTTAAAGTTCCGGACTCGGCAAAAATAATCCTCAATGGAAAACGTCCAGACGGAATCTCTGCAAAAGATATTGTATTAAATTTGTTAAATATCTTTGGCGCAAACAAATTATTAGGGTATTCTATAGAAATGTACGGACACGAAGTAGACCGTCTAACCCTTGACGAACGCATAACAATTGCCTCAATGGCTACTGAAATGGGCGCCATCATTATCTTGTTCCCGCCTAATCAAGAAATTTTAGATTATTGCTCGGCTGCTACAGGACGCCAAATAGAAACCATCACTGCTGACGATGATGCTTATTATCAAGAAGTTCACCAAATAGATATGACTAAGTTTGTACAAATGGTATCATTACCCGGCAAGCCGCATGGAACGGTAGATATAGTGCAAACAAAGAAGATAAAAATTGACTCAGCTTTCATTGGCAGTTGCACAAACGGAAGAATGGAAGACATGAGAATAGTTGCCGATATCTTAAAAAATAAAAAAGTAGCCCCAGGAGTGGTCTTAAAAATTGTTCCCGCAACCAACGAGATATGGGAACAGTGTTTGAACGAGGGACTGATAAAAATATATAAAGATGCCGGTGCATTGGTTTCAAATGCCGGATGCGCAGGTTGTGCCGCCGGACAAGTAGGACAAAACGGACAAGGAGAGGTAACTATCAGCACAGGAAACCGCAATTTTCCGGGCAAACAAGGTAAGGGAGATGTTTATCTTGCATCGCCTGCGGTAGTCGCCGCCTCAGCAGTTGCCGGATACATAACAACTCGAAACGAAATACCGGAGATACCAGCAGAATTTTCCGCTAAAGATTATGAACTAAAAGAAAAAATAGCCCAAAAAAATCAGACCCAAAACACTGACAAGCCGACTTCTTTAGAAGGACGAGTCTGGTACATAAAAGAAGACAACATAGATACCGACATGATTTTTCATAATCGCTACCTCGCAATAACTAAATTAGAAGAGATGGGGCAATATGCGTTTGATAACTTAGCAGGTTACGAAGACTTTTCTAAAAAAGCACAAAAAGGAGATATTATTGTCGTTCAAAAGAATTTTGGAAGTGGAAGCTCACGACAACAAGCCGTAGACTGCTTCCTCGCACTTGGAATCGCTGCAATTTTGGCAGAATCATACGGAGCTATTTACGAACGCAATGCCATAAACGCCGCACTTCCTATCATGTCTTACAAATCGTTAGAAAAAATTGACTTACAAGACGGAGACAAAATTCGTGTAGATTTTAAATCCGGACTTGTTACCAATCTTAAAAATAATCTGACCGCACAAGCGAATCCTTTTTATGATGTGCAGCTGGAAATATACCAAAATGGAGGAATTTTTTAAGACAGACAACTTTTCTTAACTGCAACTTTGCCAAAGTTTTAAACTTTGGCAAAGTTTTAATTACAGTTTAAAGTATATAACTTGCCAAAGTTTTAAACTTTTAAAACTTTGGCAAGTATCAACAAAATATCAACAAAAATTAATAAAAAACATAAATTATAATACAATCATGAGATTTTCCGAATACAACATATTACCAGAACTAAAAGAAAACTTAAATACGCTGGGTTTTGATAAGCCGACAGATATTCAATATAAAGCTATCCCATACATATTAGACGGCGAAGATGTATTAGCTATTGCACAAACCGGAACCGGCAAAACTGCAGCCTTTGCAATACCCATTATAGAACTAATAAGCTCGGCTAAAGTTAAAGGACGACCAGATGGAGTAAAATGCTTAATAATGGTACCCACACATGAACTTGCCATTCAAATAAATACAGTCTTTAACAAGATGACAAAAAATACTAAGGTCACATCTTTTGCAATCTTTGGAGGAGTAGAACAAGAACCTCAAATAAAAAAATTAAATGATGGACTAGACATAGTAATTGCCACCCCAGGCAGAATATTTGACCTGATACACCAAAAACACTTAGACCTGCACCGAATAAAATATCTCATACTCGACGAGGCAGACCACATGTTAAAACTCGGTTTTTATAAAGACATAACTGACCTGATAAAATTTTTGCCACAACGCCGACAAACATTATTTTTCTCCGCTACGATAGACGAAAACATCAAACGACTGGCTTACTCGTTGGTAAACAACCCTATACGAATTCAAATTTCCCCTAAAGACCCTGTAGCCAAAAATATTACGCACTCGGTGGCATACATAGAAATGGATCACAAACGATTCTTCTTAGAACGAATAATACAAGAAAATCCCGAAGCTAAAATATTAGTCTTCGTCAGAACAAAAGTGCGTGCCGAAAGAGTAAATAAAGCGATGGACAGAGTTAATATTAAGAGCATTACTATTCACAGCGACAAACTACATAAAGAACGCACCGAATCGATGAACTTATTTAGAAGCGGAGAAGTAAAAATTTTGATAGCCACAGACATAACAGCACGCGGAATAGATATACCAGATGTAGATTTTGTTGTAAACTACGACATGCCGGAGATATCTGAAAATTACGTTCACAGAGTAGGACGAACTGGTAGAGGCAAGAAAAAAGGTATTGCAGTCAGCTTTTGTGCCGAAGAAGAAAAAAAAATACTCCAAGAAATAGAAACTTTTTTGAACAAACCTATAAATATTCTCCCTATTGAAAATGAAGATTATGAAGAAACCATAGACTTCAGCGAAGACGGCGAAAAAGACTGGAAAAAATTAATAGCCGAAGAAGAAAAAGAAGAAGAAAAAAAAGAAGGAAAAAAACAAACTACAAAAACAAAAAAAAAGTAGAATAATTCTAAAAAATAACTTCGGAATTTATAATTTACTTAATTGATGATATATGTTTTCGGCAGTCCGGTAAACCGAGTTTTTATCTCCTAAAATATCTTGTAATATTTTGTAGTCAAGTAGCATCTTGGTTCGGTAATTTTCATCGTTTAAAATATTGCTTAGCTCCGCTGTCATGCGACTTGTTATATTTGTTTGTATTATCTCTTTTATCGCTTCTCGCTGCAAGAGTATATTTACGAGGGAGATGAATTTTATTTTGACGAAATATTTTGCCAGCCAGAAAAAGAAATATTCTGTCTTGTAGCAAACTAATTGTGGAACAAAGAATAAAGCCGTTTCAAGTGTAGCAGTGCCTGAAGTAACAAGTGCTGCTTGGCTGTGCATTAGCAATTGATAGGTCTGGTCGTATATTAGTGTAACATTATTGTATTGAGAGTTGCAAAATATATTTGTGTAATCAAGCGAAGAGAGACCGGCTATGACAAAATTATAGTCCGGAAATTTCTTTGTCACCGCTAACATGTGCGGCAATATTCGTTTTATTTCTTGTTTACGGCTACCTGCCAGCATCGCTATAATAGGTTTATTGGTAGCAATATTGTTTCCGGTCAGAAATATTTGACGGCCAACTTTTTCCTTCTTCTTTTTATTAACAATATCAATATTAGGATTTCCCATATATTCTACCTGATAATCAAATTGTTGATAAAATTCTTTCTCAAAAGGGAAGATAACAAACATTTTATCTATATACTTTTTTATTTTAAAAGCTCTATTTTTTTTCCATGCCCATATTTTTGGCGAGATATAGTAAATAGTGTAAATATTTTGTTCTTTTACAAATTCAGCTATCCGTAAATTAAATCCGGGATAATCAATAAAAATGACGGTATCCGGTTTGTAAGTTATGATGTCTTTTTTACAGAGAGATAAGTTTTGTTTTATCTTAGATATATTTTTTAAGACATCAATAAATCCCATGTAAGCCATCTCTCTGTAATGTTTGACTATATTCTTAGAAAAGCGTAACATTAGCTCACCGCCCCAGAATCTAAACTCGGCATTTTTATCTATCTTTATTAGCTGTTGCATTAGCGAAGCGCCATGTAAATCCCCTGACGCTTCGCCTGCGATAATATAATATTTCATATATATTTCATTATCAAAACGATAATAGTATAAATCATGGTCGCCATGATTACGCCGCGTGCCGCTTGATTGCGGTCAGTCCACATGAATATAAAGAATAACAACAAGTTAGGCATCACACAGAGAGCAATAATTTTCTCTGTGATGTCATAAGTTTTCAGTATAGTAAGAAATTTGGAGAAATCAGTATTCTGACTATATCTTATTATATAAAACATTATTACTACGATTAACGGTAGAACTACTCCGGAAATTAATCCGTGTTGTATCTTATTAAATTTCTTATCTGAGGTGTAATTCATTAGATATTAATTTATTTGATATTTTTCATATACAAAAATAATATTTATTTTAAAGAACTCAAAATTTATTATTAAAAAGCGCAAACTTTGACTATCCGTATAAAGTTGGACAAATTTTTCATCATATAGAAACATAAAAGAGCCGATGTGTCCATGTGATTTTAAATATTTTATTTTGTC
>DYQJ01000261.1 GCA_020719345.1 Draconibacterium orientale
GACCTTATAATTCTTATATGGTTCAAAATTTTGTCCAACTTTATAAGGGTAGCCTTGATAGTTTCGTATTTTTGCCATGTTTTGCCGTCATATTCTAATATTCCTTTTTGATTGGCGGCATAAATTATGCCGTTGTTATCTTGTTTGATGTCCCATATTTGTGGACTTGCATTGTAAATATCATACGCATAATTAGTTATCAACGGCACGCCGAGCTTATTTATTTGCGAATATAATGTGAGTGGGGAAAGAATCAATAATAATAATAGAGATTTATAATAAAGAAGGTAGAAATATTTAATTGCATAGGTATTCATATTTTTTTTTCATAGTTTTTATTTTTTTAACAAACGCATCTCGTATTTTTTTGTTTCAATAATTTTATTTTTGGAGAAATAATCATTAAAATATTGATTTCCAATAAAATACTTCATCTGATTGGTATAATATTCACTTGCGGGTTCTCCAGATATTCCGGCAGGGATAATATTTTTGCTTAAATCCCAGTCGGCAAACGAATATATTGTTCTGTGTGAAGCGCCTTTTGTTGTGATATATGGCTCATTAAAATCATAAGCGTATGGACAAACAGTGTGCATACTTCCTCCTACTTGATATTTTTCGGAATTGAAATTGAATAATAAATCCAGAATTTTTACTTTTCCCAGCGGATGTTGTAGTTGCAAAGTATGTAATTTCCCCCATTCCCACTTTTGCGGATTGTCGCCTAATTTATTTTTCAAATTTTCTATAGTTGTAGAGTATGCACTAATAATCATATCTGAAAATTCTTCGGCTTTGTCTTTTGTATTTATGTTGTCGCACCAGTATGTATGTTTGTTATTCCACACATAATCAATAAAATGGTATATTAATTTGCTGTCAGAAATCAATAGCGTAGTTAGCGAATCTCCTATTTCGTCTCGCATCAGATGTCGGGAAAGCGTAATAATAAATTCGTCAAAAATAGTAGCTTCCTGACTTTCTGCGGTCATTTCGCCATTCCATTTCGCCAGCATTTCTACGGTTTGTTTAATTAATTTGTCGTTCAAATCAGTAGTGCTTACCTCAAAGATAATATCTTTAAGATATTTTTTTGTCATTTGCGAGTGTTTATCGGTTTGCATTTTCATAAAATCTTCTACGGATAGCTTGTCTTTAGATTTTAACATTTCTTCTATTCGGTCAATTCTATAATCGTTGTAGTACCAGTGAGTTATGTAATAAGGATAGTTCGCAGCACTTTTATTGTTGGCAGAGGCAAGATAATGAGTAGGCGGATTGTAGCTGTACGGCAAAGAATCAAAATCAACTAATTTAGTGCAATCATAAAAATCGGTATCTCCCGAATATATAGAAAATCCATCTCCTTTTCGTATAGGCACTCCTGCGGCACAATACATGCCTATGTTGCCTTGCATATCAGCGTAAGCAATATTTACACTGACCGCACCAAATTTACTTATTGCAGTTTTAAACTCGTCCCAATTATTTGCTCTATTTAATTGATATACACTTTGATACTCATTACTGTACTTGTAACCTATCCAGCACATAGAGATTTTTTGATTTAGTTTTTTTATGTCCGAGACCATTGGTCCTCGGTGATTGAAAAGTATTTCATAATCAATAGTTTCTCCTTCTTTAGTTTTTATTTGTTCGTTGATAACAGTAAAATCTACCCATTTCTCATTTAATTTGTACTGATATTTGTTTTCCTGATTAATAGTTTCTACATAAAAATCAATATCATCTACCATAACATTTGTCATTCCCCAAGCAATGCTGTCGTTATGTCCTACTATAACTGCCGGACTTCCAGGAATACAAAGTCCTGTTACATTAATTTTATTTTCCACGTTTTGATGTATCGGGTACCACATTCCTGGTAGTGAGTAAGCTAAGTGCATATCATTAGCCAATATAGGTTTTCCTGTCTGGCTTTTTTGCGGCGCGATAACCCAATTATTGCTTGCCATCAGTGGAATAACTCCGAGTTGTAAAATCTTTTTATTATTAGAAAGAATGGTATTCTCCAACAATATAGTATCCTTAAAATCAATATCATAAATAACATTACTTTTGTCATAGTCAGGGAGGAGTGCGGCAAATTTTTTATCATCTAATAGCGGTCTGATTTGGGAGAGTAAAATTTCTATCTCCCATGCTGTCCCCAATTCCCAACCGATGTAACCTATAATATTTAAAGAATTTTCGGGAATCCAGTTTTCAAAATCGTAAGATAAAATTCTATATTCTATAGGTAATACGTTGTTTGCGGCATAATAATTTACGCCGCGGGCAAAATCTAAGAGACTATTTTTCATCTCTGTATTCAAACTGTCATATACTTGCTTAGATTTTTTGTTGATTTGCAAACATCTAAGCATCTTGTCGGCTTCTAAATAATCTTTTCCAAAAATTTCGGAAATTCTACCTTGAGTTACTCTACGTATCAAGTCCATTTGCCACAGTCGGTCTTGTGCCATTACATATCCCACTGCAAAGTACAAATCCGATTCATTTTTTGCAAAAATATGCGGTACGGCATTAGAGTCCCGATAAATAATTACTTCCTCTATCACTTCGGAAGTTAAAATATCATGACTATAATTCGGCAATGATTTTTTTGAATAATAGTTTTTAAACACTATTCCACTTATTATCAAGACTATAATAATAGTACTAAAAATGATAATTCCTTTTTTCATTTGTTTTTTTCGTCTGTTTTGATGTATTTTAGTGGCAAATATTGGCGTATTTCATTCAGTTACGTTTCTTTGCGGAACTCTGCATAAAATATTTGATTATCAATTTCTCGCGGAGTTTCGCAAAGGTTTCTCGCGGAGTTTCGCAAAGGTTTTTATAAAAAATATTGAAGCTTCTTATTCATTATCTGTCTTGTTTTTCATATAGTATAATACTGCCTGATTTTCTTTGGTAAATATTTTATTAGCAACACGTTTGATGTCTTGACTTGTTACATTAATATAGTTATTCAATTCGGTATTAATCAAATTTGCGTCTCCCAGATTTTCATAATAAGATAGATTCATTGCTTTATTTAAAATATTTATTTCGGAATAGATTAAAGTTGATTCGTATTTATTTTTGACTTTTTGTAATTCATAATCATCAACTATCTCATTTTTAATCTTTTCAAGTTCGTTATCTATTGCGTCTTCGGCTTCTTGTATGCTTACTCCTTCTACTAATTTACCGTTGATAATAAACAATCCGGCATCTATGCTTCCGGATATGTGTGCATCTATTTCGGCAAATAAATTTCTTTCTTTGACCAGATTTTGATATAGTCTTGTGCTGTCGCCGTTGGATAAAATATCTGATATTAAATCAGTTGTGCTGTAGTCAGAGTTTAGCCGTTCGCACATGTGAAAGACTTTATAAATGGCATCGTACGGGACATCATTGTATGTTTGTTTATATCTAAATTCTTGTTGTGTAGGTTCTTGTGGCAAATTACGTATAGGAACTTGTCGTATAGGAATTTGTGCAAACCATTTTTTTGCTAATATCTCTACTTCCTGTGTCGTTATATTTCCGGTGACTGTCAAGATGGCATTATTAGGAGCATAATATTTATAAAAAAAAGTTTTAACATCTTCTAATGTAGCATTCTCTATGTGCGAGATATCTTTTCCGATTGTAGCCCATTGATATGGATGCACATGGTATGCGAGAGGTCTAAGATGCAACCATACATCAGAATAAGGAGTTGTGAGATAACGTTGTTTGTATTCTTCTATTACTACTTTACGCTGTACGTCTAAGTTTTTTTCGGAGAAGTCTAATTCCAACATTCTATCAGATTCCAACCAGAATGCGGTTTCTATGTTTGATTTAGGCAATGTAATATAATAATTAGTTATATCATTGTTAGTGAATGCATTATTTTCGCCTCCCACGAGTTGTAGCGGTTTGTCAAAAAAAGGAATATTTGCCGAGCCGCCAAACATGAGATGCTCAAAAAGATGTGCGAATCCTGTTTTGTCAGGGTCTTCGTCGCGCGCTCCCACATCATACAAAATATTTACTGCTACCAACGGTGTCGTGTTATCATTGTGGACAATAACTTTAAGTCCATTATCTAATGTAAATTTATCAAATGTTATCATTTCTGTATATTTATTCAAAATAATTTTCTAAATCTCGTCTGTCTTTTTTTGTAGGACGTCCAGTGCCTGAGTCACGTTTGACTTTTCCAAACGGCTCTAATTCTTTAAAGAATTTTAATTTGTCCAATTCTTCTTGTGAAGTTATTTCGGTGATATAATTTTCAACTAACTTAGCCCCTACTCTATTATTAAGTAATTGTAAAACTTTATATTGGCGAAAAATAAAATCGTGCTTGATAGAGATAACATCTCCCGGATTAACTCCTCTTGCTGGCTTTACATTACTTTGATTGATTAAAATCCATCCTTTGTCGCATGCGTCTGTTGCCATGCTTCGTGTTTTGTAGAGTCGTACAGACCATGCAAATTTATCTATACGAACATGTTCGGAGTCTTTTTTTATTTCCATAATCAGTTAAAATTTTTTTGATTGACTAATTAAGCACCTATACAAAATTAATTGTATAATTTATTTGTAGATAACAAAGCGTATTTTGATAGAACTTTGACAAACAAATAGGAAGACTATAAAATGCAAAATAGATTATTGTAAATTTGAATTGCTATTTCAAATTTATTTTTTTCAATAATTCGGCAATTAACTTATCCTGTTCTTTTAATTTATCTTCTTTTTCTTTCAATAATTCTTTATCTTTTTTAATTATTTCATCTTTATCTTTCAATTTATCATCTTTATCTTTCAATCGTTTTTTATCTTTTTTAATTATTTTTTCTTTTTCTTTCAATTTATCATCTTTTTCTTTCAATCTATTATCTTTTTCTTTAATGGCTTTTTCGTATTTTCCAAAATGAAAATTACTTGTCTTGCGGGCATTGAATATTGCTTCCAACGGAATTATTAGCTTAGGTATAGTTATACTTGCAA
>DYQJ01000262.1 GCA_020719345.1 Draconibacterium orientale
TAACCCTTTTTTATTGATTTTATTGTATTTAACTATTTTTTGTCATACATATTGAATTGAAGAACCTATTTTATTTTGTCCAACTTTATACGGATAGCCCGAAACTTGATAGTCCTAAACAAGTAATGCTAAATTATTTTAAAATATAAATTATGATAATTTTATTTATCAACTCCTACTGAGTTATTTTATTTTTTAGCATTACTTGTTTATGACTACCCGAAACTTTGCGTGAAACTTTAGATTATCAATTTCTTGCAGAGTTTCGCAAAAAAAATCTGTTTGTTAGTCTTCTAATATTTTGTAGAGTCCTTCGAGATTAGGAGTTAAAATGATTTCGCATCGTCTGTTTTTTTGTTTTCCGGCGTCAGTGTCATTCGATTCAATAGGGAGAAACATTGCTCTTCCTGCGGCAGTTATTCGTTCGGGTTTAAGCGTTTTGCTGTTATCTTGGATTATTTTTACTATTGCCAATGCACGTTTAGTGCTTAATTCCCAGTTTGTTTCAGCCGTTCCTACGTTGTCGGTGTGCCCTTCCACGAGTATGTCCACGTTATCTGTTTTTGCGAGTGCTTCTGCCAGCTTGATAATAGCTTCTTCTCCTTTTTTATCAATTTTATAGCTTCCCGATTTAAAGAGGAGACTTTCTTCTAATTTGACATAGACTTTTCCGTTTTTCTGATATACAGACAGTTGCGTTGCATCAAAAGATTTAAGTGCGTTTGCTACGACATTTTTTAAATTTTCGGTTTCTTTTTTGTTTTTATCTATGAGTGCCTGCATGTCGTCAAGTTCTTTTTGTTTGAGTAGCAGTTTTTTCTCTAAAGTATCGGCATCCACACTTCGTTTTTCGAGTTCTTGGTTTCTGATTTTAAGTTTTTCTTTTTCCGTATTAAATTCGTTGATAGCATCTTTCAAATTTTGTTTTAAAAGTAATGTGTCTGCCGATAAATTAGTTATTTCTAATGTTTTAGCGGTAATCAGGTCGTTTTTATGGGCATCATTAGTATTTGCGGTGACCATAAAATTGTTAAAATCGGTGCGATTTTGCGAGATAATTTTGCTCAGCGAGTCTGTTTTGTGAGCCATTTGATTTTGTAGCGTAACGTATTTTTTCTTAGAAACACATGAAGCTAATAATAAAAAGCTTAATCCTATTAATAACAGTTTTCTCATATCTATTTATTTAGAAGTTAAAATTAAATAATTCTAAGTATTTGTTTGTGGTATAACTTTGTATCCAATCACTAAGATGTCGTCAATTTGTTCACGATGTCCTTGCCATTTAAGTAGTTCGTCTTCTAATTGTGACATCTGTTGTGGCATTGTAAGTTGGTTGATATTCAATAAAATTTCTTTAAAACGTTTGGATTTTAATTTCTCATTATTTTCGCCTGTTTGGTCTACGTAACCGTCAGAGAATAAATAGAATGTGTCATTTTCTATTAGTTGGATTTCGTGATTTTCAAAAGGTATTTCTTTAAGATAAATACCGATAGGATTTTTGGTAGCTTTAATCTCGGATAGTTCATTGTTTCGCACCATGTATAGTGGATTATGTGCGCCGGCATATGTCATTTGTTGGTTTGTATTGTTAATAACACACAAAGCTATATCCATTCCGTCTTTGGCTTCGTCAAATTTTCCGGTTTGTCCGAGTGAAACTTTGACTCGTCTTCTCAGTTCGTCGAGGACGTCTGCTGCTTTATAGATACGTTTTCTAACAATTTCATTTAAGAAAGATATTCCGAGTATGCTCATTAGCGCTCCAGGTACTCCATGTCCTGTGCAATCTACTGCGGCGAGATAGGTATAATCTTCTAATTCTTTGATATAAAAGAAGTCTCCGCTGACGATGTCTTTTGGCTTAAGCATAATAAATATTTTTTCTGCATTCAATAATTTATCGGGTCTGATGACTGCTTTTTGTATTCTCTGCGCGTAATTTATGCTGTCAGTAATTGCCTTATTCTTAGTTTCAAGAATTTCTTTTTGATTCGCTATCTCTTCGTTTTGCGTGAAAAGTTGGTCATTTATGCTTTTTACTTCTTGTTCTGCCTTCACTCTGCTTGTGATGTCAATGATAACACCTACGAGTGCATCAGTTTCTCCGTTCTCATTTTTGAGTGGCGATGGCGAGAGCGAAGCCCATACAATAGTGCCGTCTTTTTTGAGGTATCTTCGTTCAATGTTTTTAGAATTTAGTTGTGGAACATTAGAGCCATTGGTCTGATTTATTATCTTATTTCGTGTTTCTTGTGCAAACGGACTGTTCCCTTGGAAGAATAATTTTATTCCTATCTCGCTTGAGATTCTGTCTTCTGGGTGCAGAAGGTCAAGATATTTTAATTGCATCATTTCTTCATGCGAGTATCCGAGCATGTCGCAAAGTGTTTGATTGACTTCCGAAAAAAGTCCATCACTTTGAACTATACCTACTCCTGCGGCCGCGGAATCTATGACAGCGCGGAGTCGTTCTTCGTTCTTCCGTATCTTTTCTTCCGTTTTTTTAGTTTCTGTGATGTCAAGTATCATAATAAGTATCGCTTTGACCTTTCCGGTTTGTAAATCTTTTTGCGGGACAAAGTTCATACTTATATAGTTGATTGTTCCATTAATAATTCTCCTGTTTTCCATATAAATAGGTTTCCCTTTTTGTATGTCTTTGAGTATTTGATGTGCGTTGGTTAATTCTTCGCCTTTTAGTAGGTCTTCTATTTGTTGTCCTTCTATTTGTTGTCGTGAGCGGTTAAAAACTTTGGCATAGAAGTCATTAACATATAAAAATTCGCCATCAATGGAGATGTATGCGAGCATTGCAGGAACATTTTCTGTTATAAGTGTTAATTTGTCGGTTTCAAATTGCAGTTCTTCTTGGTGTTTTTTCATATTCTCGTTCAAAGATGCTAATTCTTCGTGTGACTCTTCTAATTGCTGCGATTGTTCGGAGAGTGACTCGTTGATTGCTCTTAGTTCTTTTTGTTGTGTTCTTAGTTCTTCGGATTGCGAGAGGGTTTGTTCTAATAATATTTTGGTTCGCAAATTGGCGTTTATGGTGTTTATGGTGACAGCAATGTTTTCGCTGACTCTGTTTAATAAAGCAAAATGTCGGTCAGTTATTTCATAAGTAGTTGCAAACTCGGCAACTCCCATGACTTTTGCATTGAAAACAAATGGCACAATCAAAATATTTGTAGGTTCAGTTTCGCCGAGTCCGGATTGTATTATGATGTAGTCTTTTGGTGCTGATTTGTAGAGGATAATTTTCTGTTCCAGTGCTGCTTGTCCTATCAGTCCTTCTCCGAGTCGGAATTCGTTAGTATTGCTTTTTCGTATATTAAACGCATAGCTCCCGCTGAGGACTAATATATTTTCGTCATTAGTTAAATACATTGCTGCAACTTGACAGTTTAAAATATTGGCGATACATTTTATCAGTTGATTACTAATATCTTGTGGCGTTTTATCTCCGCTGAGCATATTAGATATTTTAACTACAGCTTCTTGTAACCAGCTGTTTTCTTCTCGTATTTTGGCAAATTCTACTAAGTCGCTCCTCATTTTTAGCAGGGAATTACCTAATACGTTATTTTCACTAAGAGGCAGATAGTTGTAATTGAAATTTTGTTTACCTATTGCTTCGGCAAATTTGGCACTCTGCGAGAGTCCCGCCGAGAGTACATTAAGCGATTCTGTGATGAGAGAGATTTCTTGATTACAAACAACTTCAATAGATTGGACTTCTTGTCCTTGCGACATCTTTTTAATTGTTCCTATCAAAGTTTCTATGGAACGTAACGAGAATTTGACATATTTAAAAACCAAAAATTCAACTATTCCCATGGCAATAAGTCCGCCGATAAACAATAGCATTCTAAGACGGTGCAGTGGCTTGTCCACGTATTCATAAACAGAATTAGTTATACAGATAAAATATCTATATTGCTCGTAATAAGTGCAGTCAAAGGCATACGTTTCGTCTTTAAACTTGGTTTCAAAATAAAAAGATGCTTCGTTATTTTCTTGATACGCTACTGTATTTTTACTTTCAACTAAGTTTTGTTGTATATATTCGTATATGTGACGTTTTTCGGGGTCGTCTGTTGTTTTCCAGTTTTCGCCTTCGGAGTAAGGATTAATTATCATCTCTCCTTTGTCAATTTCACAGTTAGAAAGGATAAAAGGATAGCCGCTCTCTAATACTTTCTTAGCATAAAATTTCTCTTTTAAGATGTCTAAATTTTTTTCGGGAATTATGACGCAAAGAAAACCGGCAACTTTATTATCTATAACAATAGGTTCGTAAGCGGCAAAGTACCAGTCATCTACAATATATGCTCTTCCATACGTTGTCTCATTTTTTTCTATGGTTTCGAGGTGAGGCAAAGTATTGTCCACTAACAACCACATAGCTTTACGAATATTTGTTCCGCTGATAGCGGAGGAAATATTGACATATCCTAATTCTGTTTTTTGAAAGACTGCCAAATTGACACCGAGCATTTGCATTTTGTCAACGATGGCAAAGTCATTATGTAACGGAAT
The DNA here is from genome assembly GCA_020719345.1 of Draconibacterium orientale. GTDB lineage: Bacteria > Bacteroidota > Bacteroidia > Bacteroidales > DYQJ01 > DYQJ01. The sequence continues at coordinate 4,546 of DYQJ01000262.1, forward strand.
ATTGTCTATAGACCATTTATTGACTTCTATACTATATTTTTTCTGGGATAGAAAGTGTGTTGCCTCTATTTTTAGCTTCGTATTTTTGTCTTCTTGTATTATTCCGCTGTACTCATTATAAAAGATATAATGCGCGGCTTTGAGTTTATCTTCTACATTGTTTTGATTTTCACTTTGTAAGAGGTCAAAGAAGTCCACGAAGTCGGTTAATTGATTTGTTATCATCTCTTTATTTCTTTCTACAATACTTTTTTTCATGTATTTATAAAAAACAAAAGCAAAAAGAATAAAAATAACAGCAAAAAGAGCTATTATAAAAATAGAAAACTGAAATTTTAATGTTAATCGTTTACGTCTCATTATATAAATTTTTTTTGTTTATATCAAATATTGTTCAAATTTACTGATAACTGCGGAAATCTTTTTAAGTTTGACTAATTTTCAAATATTCAA
>DYQJ01000432.1 GCA_020719345.1 Draconibacterium orientale
CTTCTTCGCGTCCTTCTTCGCGTCCTTCTTCGCGTCCTTCTTCGCGTCCTTCTTCTTTAGCTGTGTTTACTACATCGGCGTCTCGCATAAGATTTGTCAAGTATTTTTCATAACGCCTGCGTTCTTCTTCTGTCATATTTATCACTGACAATTTTTCTTCGACTTTATCTATATTTTTTGATGTTGATCCCTCTGCTACTTCACTGTTTTTGAATAAATATATCCATTCGTCTATTCGTCTGGTTATTATATTTTTGTATCGTTCTACGGTGATTAAATAATATTCCGGAAATATTTGTTTTTCTACCATTTTGTATTTATTTCCGATAACTTCGGGTATTTCTACTCGTTTTTTTATTACCAAGGAATGACCGGTATTGAGTCCGATAAAGCCAGTGGTTCCGTAGTAAAGATAATCATCGCCGGTACCCAGATTAAAATATAATATACTGATTGATATTATTTTACTTACATCTGCAAAATTTTTGCTTAATTTTTGATGTTCTACTATTATTTTCGAGGTGGTGTATAGCAAACTTTCTAAATAGTCGGTTTCGCGAGCATTTTGAATTTCTATATATATTTTTCGGTTTTTACTGTCTTGAATTAATAAATCTACTCGAATAAATTTGTCGTCTTCAGCCTTTTGATTCGTTTCGCTATCTAAAATATTTAATATCTTTACATTATCATCTTCTAATAAAGCACATAAAAATCCTTCTAAAACATCAAAATTTGCTTTATCACGTAGCAACGCTTTCATTGCCCAATCAAATCGAATTAGTTTTTTACCCATAACTTTACAATTTATTGTTTATGCAAAATTAATCATTTTTGAGAAATAAACCTTAATTTGTGCATTGTTTTTTGCTTTTCATTTCTAACTCTCGTTGTTCCCGACATTGGCGGTGATGTTCCAATAATTTTCGTTTTTGCTTAATATCCATATTATCAATCAAATCTACTTTTTGCTCAAAATCCTTAATCTTATGTAATTCATGAAATGGGCAATTCTCACATTCATCATCAAATGGGCATTTTACAACCAATCCATATAAATCCATTGTTTCCATATCCTGACTTTTTAGGTTATTATTA
>DYQJ01000035.1:0-18536 GCA_020719345.1 Draconibacterium orientale
TAACCCTTTTTTATTGATTTTATTGTATTTAACTATTTTTTGTCATACATATTGCTATAAGTAAATTATAAATTATAAATTAAGAATTATAATTTATAATTTACTTATTATTTAAAATTTGATTTTCTAAGATTAAAATCAATGTAAATACACGCTCGGCGTGTATTTGCATTGATGTATTAATTAAATGTTTACAAGTATTTCGCCTGTCATTTCAGCAGGTATTTCTATGTTCATGATTTTAAGTAGAGTAGGGGCAACGTCGGCTAATATGCCGTTTTTAATATTCGGATATTGAGTATTAATCAAGACGCAAGGTACAGGATTTAATGAGTGTTGCGTATTAGGACTTCCATCTTCGTTCATGGCACAGTCTGCATTTCCGTGGTCAGCAATTATCATCACCGCATAATCACTTGCTATGGCTGTTTCTACTACATTAGAAAGACATTTGTCTATCGTTTTGACAGCTTTTGTGATGGCATCCATTATTCCTGTATGTCCTACCATGTCTCCGTTAGCAAAATTCAAACAAATAAAATCATTCTGTTTTGTTTTTAGTTCATTAACAACAAGTTGTGCTACTTCGGGAGCGCTCATTTCTGGTTGGAGGTCGTATGTCGCTACTTTGGGTGATTGTACGAGGATTCGTTTTTCTCCTTCAAACTCTTTTTCTCTTCCGCCGGAGAAGAAGAATGTTACGTGTGCATATTTTTCTGTTTCGGCTATTCGCAGCTGTTTTTTACCTAATTTAGAAACTATTTCGCCTATTGTATTGCTCATGTCTTCTTTGTCATAGATGACTTTGATATTTTTAAATTTGTCATCGTACTTTGTCATTGTCAGATAGTATAAATCCATAGTTTTCATCTGATAGTCCGGCATATCTTGTTGTGTTAGAACGGTAGTAATTTCGCGTAATCTATCTGTTCGGTAGTTGAAACAAATAACGACATCGTCTTTTTTTATCGTTCCTATTGGTTTATCAAACTCGTCTACTTTCAAAGTAGGTTTAATAAATTCGTCAGTAATACCTTCATAATACGATTCTTCTATGGCTTGAACAATATTTTGTGTTTTCTTACCTATTCCATGCACCATTAGGTCGTATCCTTGTTTTACTCGTTCCCAGCGTTTGTCTCTGTCCATAGTGTAATATCTTCCGCTAAGAGTAGCAATTTCGCCGTTAGAATTTTTCAAATGTTCTTTAAGTCTTTTGATATATCCGAGTCCGCTTTTTGGGTCAGTATCTCTACCGTCTGTTAATGCGTGAATATAGACTTTTTTTAGTTCGTATTTTTTAGTGAGGTCACAAAGTTTATACAAGTGAGTGTCCATAGAATGTACTCCTCCATCGGAGATTAATCCGATGAAATGCACTGCTTTATTATTTATCTGTGCATATTCAAACGCATCTTTCAGGATTTTATTATCAGCGATTTTGTTAGTTTCTACTTCTTTATTTATTTTCACTAAGTCTTGATAAATGACCCTTCCTGCTCCTATATTGAGATGTCCCACTTCCGAATTACCCATTACTCCGTCCGGTAGTCCTACGCTAAGTCCGGATGTTAGCAATTGCGAATTAGGATATTTAGCAATTAAAGAATCCCAATACGGCGTTTCGGTATTGTAAATGGCGTCGGCTTTGTCTTTATTACCTATTCCCCAGCCGTCGAGAATAATAAGTATAGCTTTCTTATTTTCCATTTAGTTAGTATAAATTTTTATTTGTTAAAATCTGTTCGTATCATATTAAATAAATTCTCTATTCCGTTGTAAACCTCTGCTATATTTTTACTTGTCATATAACATGGAGTAGAGTATATTTTGTTTAGTTTATCAACAATTACTTCAGTGTTTTCTTCAGTATTTTTAAACTGACTATTCATTTTAGAAATTTGGGTATTTGTGTCTTGGTCATTACCTATTGTAACTAACGCGGGTGCGAGAATTTTTGCCACAATAACGGGTGCGATGCACAAAGCGGCAATGATTTTATTTGCTTGATGAGTTTTTTTAATCGCTTCTTCTAAGAGATTATTAATTTGACAGTCGGCACCTTTGAAAGCAAAATCGGATAGATTTTTAGCTACTCCATATCCTCCGGGCAAAACCAGGGCATCATAATTGTCGGGAGTATAATTTTGGAGGTCGCTAATTTGTCCTCTTGCTATTCGTGCTGATTCTACGAGGACGTTTCGTGTTTGATTTTTTTCTTCTTCTCCGGAGAGATGATTAACTACGTGATATTGATTAATATTAGGAGCGAAGATGTCATAGGTATCTCCTTTCTTAGCGATAGCCAACATTGTTAATGTGGCTTCGTGTATTTCTGCGCCGTCATAAACTCCGCATCCTGCGAGAACGATTGCAAATTTCATATTCGTATATATTTAAAGATTAAAAACCATTTAATTCATAATTAACAGTAGGTATTAAAAGTAGAAAACCGAGAACAATTAACATTATCATCAGTGGCAATACCCATTTGACCCATTTTTCGTACGGAATTTTTGCTACTCCGAGAACACCAATTAAGACTCCCGAAGTTGGAGTTATCATATTAGTAAAACCGTCTCCGAGTTGAAATGCGAGGACAGTAGCTTGTCTTGATATTCCTACATAGTCGGAGAATGGCGCCATGATAGGCATCGTAATTGCTGCTTTTGCCGAGCCGGAAGGTATAACAATATTTATCATTGTTTGTATAAGATACATTATGCCTATAGAGGTGGTCTTTCCAAAACCTTGCATCTTGTTTGCCATGCTAAATAATATAGTATCAATAATTTGTCCTTCTTCTAATATGACTATTATTCCTGCGGCAAGTCCTACAACTACTGCTGCCGACATGATGTCTTTTGCGCCGTCTAAGAATAATTTAGTTAATTGATTAGGAGTGTAATTCATTGCTATGCCCGATGAGAGTCCCATCGCCAAAAATAAGCTTGCTATCTCCATGATATACCACTGATATCCCATTACTCCGACAATAAGAAATAATATAGTAAATGCCAAAAGATTAAGAATAAAAAAGTGGACAGATTTTCGTAGCGCGAATATACTTATTAAAATAAAAGTAGCAGTAAGTATAGGTATTATCGGTATATTAATAGTTTTATTACCAATAGAAAGGTCCGAATGTGTGAAAAAAATAGAGAACATAATTAAAGAAGCGGCGATTAATAGGAGAGTTATCCATGCCGATTTCGGGGTATAATATTTAATTTCTTCTGTGGCTTCGTCTTTTTGTTGTCTCCAGTGCGCATCTTCTTGGTAAACGAACGACTTTTCTGGGTTTCGTTTAACTTTAATAGCGTATCTAATAATGTAAATAAATCCCACCAAATTGATGGAGAGCCAGCAAACCATTCGGTATTCTATTCCTGAGAATAAAGGTAACTCGGCAATTCCTTGCGCTATACCTATTGTAAAAGGGTTTAATATTGCTCCTGCAAAACCGAGTCCTGCGGCAACAAAGACGAGTCCTACTCCGGTGATTGAATCATATCCCATCTTGATGGCAAGTGGAACAAGTATAATAATGAAGGCAATAGTTTCTTCACTCATTCCAAAGACTGCCCCGAAGACACTGAACATTAACATTATCAAGATAAAAATAATATTGTCCACTCCGAGAATTTTTAAGAGCTTGACATTTTCTATTTTTTTTGTCATTCTAAGAAAAGCAAAGATACCTATATCTATCGCCTTGCTGCTGTTTACTATCCAGAATGCTCCTCCTATCATTAAAATAAAAATAATTATTCCGGCTTGTCTCTCGAATCCTACAAACATAGCGGCAAATATTTGCCAAGTTTGAAATTTAGATGGGACATATTCAAATTTAGGTTGTTTTATCTCTTTTCCGTCTATTATTTTTGTCTCGTAAACGGCTTGTGTCTTCTCTTTTCCGTTTTTGTCAATAATAGTTTCTTTGATATATTTTCCTCCCGGCACTATCCATGTCAGTATGGCGGCAATAATAATGATATAAAAAATTATAACATAAGTGTGCGGTATCTTAAATTTTTTAAGCATGTATTTTAAAAATTTATTGATTAGTAATATATTTTAAAAAGTCTTCTATTTGAATTTCGCCGAACATTTTATTTACTATTGTTCCTTTGTTATCAATGACATACATTATTGGAGTGCTTGCTACGTAGTAGTATTCTCTAAAACGGGAGAGTTGATTTGTATCTATTCCGTTATTCCATGTATATCCTTGTTTGTCAATATATTTTTTCCATTCGTCTATTGTTTTGGCATCGGTATTGATTCCAAGTATTTTTATGTCCATCGTTTGTAGTTTATCATATCTTTTTTTAATAGATTCGGCGGCGGTTTCACAATGTCCGCATCCTACTGACCAGAAGAAGAGTAATAAAAATTTGCCATCATTGATATTAGTGACCGTCAACGAGTCGGCAGTTGTGGTTAAAAATTTAAAATCATACGCCTTAGCACCAACCATAGATGAGGCATATATTTCTCTTTGTTTTTTTATCATCGTAACTGATGCAGAATCTATCCAAGTGTTGTTGTTAAGAAAATATTTATCGGCTATATTTACAAACACTTCGTTCATGCCGTTTTTAGTAAATGTGCGGTAGAAATTAAGCAGGTAAATAGAGATATATTGAAAGACGGTGTCATTGGTGCAAAGTTTCAAGAGTTTATCATTTTCTTGATTAATAATATTAGTCGTCTGCTCAATATTTTTGGCGATGTGATGTCTAATAATATTATAAAAAAATGGTGTCCTGATTAATCTGGGGTCTGTAAAATCTACATAAGATAGTGGGTCGTCGGTAGCATAAAACGAATACATTGCACGTAAGAGCTTAGTAAAAAAGGCATCTGGATATTTTTCGGCAGTTACTCGCCATTTATTTTCAAACTCTTTATTTAGTACTGCTATTTCTATATTTATTTGATTTATCTTAGCCGAGTCCGTTGACTGTTTTTTTTGTTCTTCTAATTTATCTATTTTTAAAGATATTTCTTGTATTTGTTTTTGGTGCGCATAAAATATTTCGTTCTCTTCGCTTCCTTTGACTTTCATATTTTTTACAAAATCGGAGGTGTCTGTTGTTAAAATGAAGTCTTGGTCGTCTGTTATTAAGAAGTCAAAATATCCTTTCTCTCCGACTACGAGCATATAAACTCCGCCGTCTAATTTTTCTGTGTCAGTGAATGTAACTATTGCTTTGCTGTCAAAAGTAGCTTCTTTTACTGTTATAAACTGGTCTTCATAATAATGTGCGAGAGTAGCTTTTAGATTGGCGGCACCTTTGACCTCCATTTTTATTTTATGACCTTGTCCGTTAGTGTGGCATTGAGTTAAAAAGAATAATGATAAAATAAACAATATTTTTTTCATATTAAGAAAGTTTAATTAGTTAAAAACCTGTTAATTAGTGAAACTAACAGGTTTTATAAATATAAAATTATGGTAAAATATTATTCGTCTTTGTGTTCGTCTTCGTATGTTTTGAGCAATTTTTCTTGTACATCAGGTGGAACTTGTGCGTATTCTGAAAATTCCATCGTGTATGAAGCTCTTCCGCTTGTGTTAGAGCTGAGCGCGGTAGAATATTTGTTCATTTCTGCAAGTGGTACTCTGGCTTTTAGTATTTCATAACGTCCTTCGTTTTCCATTCCCATGATAACAGCTCGACGTCCTTGTAAGTCACTCATCACATCTCCCATTCTGTCGCTTGGGATTCGTACTTCTACATTGTAAATCGGTTCGAGAATTTTAGGACCGGCGATTTTGAAAGCTTCTTTGAACGCATTTAATCCGGCAAGTTTGAAGGAGATTTCATTTGAATCCACAGGGTGCATTTTTCCGTCATATACATAAACTTGTATATCACGTGCATACGAACCTGTAAGAGGACCTTCTTCTAATTTTTCCATGATACCTTTTTTAATCGCCGGCATAAAACGAGCTTCAATTACTCCTCCTACGATACAGTTGTAGAAAACCAATTTTCCGCCCCAAGGCAAAAGGTCTTCTTCTTTACCGCGGACTGTGACAACCATTTGTCCTTTGTTAGCTGTTTTGATAGTTGTTTGTCCGCTGCTATCTGGTTTACCTTCTTCATACGGCTCGATGACCATGTGAACTTCGCCAAATTGTCCTGCTCCGCCGGATTGTTTTTTATGTCTATAATCAGCTTGTGCAGGTTTGGTGATGGTTTCGCGATATTGAATACGTGGCGCAAGGAATGTAATATCAATTTTATAAATATTATCAAGATGCCATTTAACGATATTCAAATGATGTTCGCCTTGTCCGTATATGAGCATTTGTTTCAACTCTTTAGAATACTCTACTATCAAAGTAGGGTCTTCGTCACGCATCTTGTACAATGCTTCGGCAAGTTTTTCTTCGTCGGCTTCGTTATTAGCTTTGATGGCTGTTCTATGCTTAGGACTTGGGAATTTTAAGGTGTCAAAAACCCAGTCTGCTTCTTTGGTACACAAAGTATGGTCAGTTTTAGAGTCCTTCAATTTAACGGTCGCTCCTATATCACCTGCGCAAATCTTAGGCACTTTAACTCTATTTTTTCCGTACACGCAAAAAATTTGTGCCATTCGTTCTTTGGAGGATTTCTTTTTGTTAATCAAATCTTGTGCTTCTACTATTTCGCCGGACATGACTTTGAAATAAAGTATTTCGCCTACGTGTTGTTCTAATGAGCTTTTGAAGACAAACAAAGAAGTTAATCCTTTAGGGTCACAAGGCACAACGGTACCTTCTACAGATACTGCTGCCGGCATTTGGTCTGGACTTGGTGCTACATTGCAAATGAACTCCATGAAACGTTGTACACCGTAATTTCTTTTTGCCGAAGAGCAAAATACTGGAAAAATGTCTCTATTGATGATACCTTTTTTCAGTCCGTTTTTCATTTCTTCTTCGGTTAATGTACCTTTTTCAAAGAAAATTTCCATTAGCGATTCTTCGCTTTCTGCAGCAAGTTCTACGAGAGCGTTAAGATATTCTTCGGCTTTTTCTTTTTCTTCTTTAGGGACTTCAAGTTCTTCGGCTTTTCCGCTGTCGTCTTTCCATTTTAACATCTTCATTTTCACAACATCAATGACTGCGTTAAAATCGGGTCCCGCGTTTACCGGATACTGAACTACGGCTAACTTTTTGGATAACAAATCTTTGGATTCATCAATAAGTTTTTCAAAATTAACATTGTCGTGGTCTACGTGATTAGCAAGAATAATTACTGGTTTGTGCATCCTAGCTGCATTTCGCCAAGATACTTCTGCGCCTACTTCTATTCCGTTTTGAGAGTTCAACACTAATACTACGGTATCGGCTACGTGCATAGAAGATATTACTCCTCCAACAAAGTCGTCGGCGCCTGGGGCATCAAGTATATTTATTTTATTTCCGGCGAACTCGGTATAAAGAACTGAGGAGAAGATAGAATTTTGTTGTATTTGCTCTACTTCTCTATAGTCGGATACGGTGTTTTTGCTTATTACGTCACCGCGTCTGTTGATTACTCCGCCAAGGAATAGCATGGTCTCCGCCAAAGTGGTTTTTCCGCATCCTGCGTTTCCTACTAGGGCAATGTTCCTAATTTCGTTTGTTTGATAAACTTTCATTTCGCTATATAATTTTTTTATTATTTTTTACATTAAAAATTTTGAAAGGCAAATATAATAAACTTTTAATTACTTACTAATTAAAATGAAAAAAAAAATATTTTTTTATTTTTTTTCGTCTTTTTTCCATTTCTCTTTGTCAATAATTTTTCCGTTCTCGTCATAATATTTCCATTTGCCGTCTTTGGTGCCGTTTTTATATTTTGCCTCTATCTTCAATTTGCCGGTCTTGTAATAAAATTCGGCATCTCCATGTGGTTGTCCTTCTTTGTAGCTGATTAAAGCTTTTTGCGCACCGTTATCATAAAACTCTTTGTATTTTTCTGTAATTAGTTCATTTTCAAATGTTGCCTCCGACTGGGTAGTTCCTTCGGTGCCGTCATAATAAAAATAACAAGTACCTTCTACTTTACCTTCTTTGTAATTAACAGCATTCTGCAAATTTCCACTCTCGTAGTAAGTTCGCCAGATACCGTTCATAAGATTATTTTTTATTGTCCCTTCATACCACAAATCGGTAGTGCCGGGATAAAAAACTTTTATGGCGCCGTTATTTTTCAAGGTATCTTCTGACAGGGTTATCTTAAAACTAAGGTCTTCTATCTCTGCATTGGAGAGGTCAGTTGATGCTTTAGATTCTATTGTCTCTAATTTGTCATCTATGGAAGCTTCGGCATCGTGTTGTGCTATAAAAGTGGTCTTGAACATATTTTCTTGACTGGTAAGTTGAAATCCTATTTGCGCGAAGCTAAGGATTAGCTCTTTATAGCTTAGCAACGAGGCGAGGTCTTCTTTAGCAGTATAATGATATAAAAGAGTATAAACTTTTGGCATCTGTATAAAGATAGAGAAATTAGATTTGTTGGCAAAATTATCTTTAAAGTCGGTAAACTTTTGACTATGCGACAAAGTTCGTCCTTCTATATAGTCGTCAATAATAGATTTTAAGATGTCCTTAGAATTGCTCATCACTACATAATCTTCTATATAAGTAAAATATGGTTTTTCTATTCGGTCAAAGAGTTTTCCAAAAAGAAATCTGATAATACCTTTTTCGGACAGATAATTCAATTCAAAATTCTTATAATTTTCCACATCAAATTTGATAGACGTTCGTTTTCGTATCTGGTCAGTTATGTGAGTTAATCCGGTTTTGGCAGCTTCTATGTCCTTAGCATTGATTGCAATAACTACGTCTTCTTGACGTTCGGTGTCATCTAAAGGTCGCAATTTGAAGAGTGCTATTTCTGTTCCTATCCAATTAAACAGGTCGTCTTGCACGCTAATGCCCATGACTTTTTCTGCAAGTTTGAGTCCGTCAGTCATATCTTTGTAGTCTTGCGGATAAGATTTTTGATACTCGTTGATTAAATTTTCATAAAAAGTGAGATAGCTGTCAAAGCTGACAGAAAAATATAACGCGGTTGTATTAGGCATAATTTCATCGGCTCGTATTTTTCCCGGTTTTACCATGGCAAGTGCTTTTATGTAGCTGCTAAGGGAGTCAAGATTGGTATATCCGTCTAAGCTTAACTTATTGTCTGATAAGTCTATATCAAATATGGCAAAAGAGAGTGATTGTGATAACATAGTAATAACTTCTTCTTCGCCGGTAAGAAAAGTGCTTGTGAAATTATCTAATTGATTGAAATTAAAATAGACTTTAAATAATTTTCGTGTTTGCAAATTTGTTATTACCTCTTGAAATCGTTTGTTATTTTCCCAATGTTTATCTTCGCGCTGTTTGATGGCTTTTTCTATCAAATTATAATCAAAAGCGAGAACTAATATGTTATCTACTAATGATATATATATTTTATCATTAGCATCGGACTGGTTTACTAATTCGTATAAAGTGATAGCCAGCAGGTCGTCTTCATTTTTAATTTCTTTTTTGGTTAAAGTGTAACCGCTAACAAGTCCGAGAGTCTTAGTAAAATGCGAGGCAACATTGGCAACATCTTGCAAATCTACGGTGATGAGAAAATCCCAATTATTGTTAGAAATCATGTGTGCGGACAAAATAAGTTTTCGCTCATTAAGAAAAGCATCGGCGAGAGAATTAGATTGTAAGAAAGTATTTACCGTTTCTATGTCCGAATTGACATCGGCAAAGTACTGTGTTTTAGTTAGATACAACCACAGTTCACTCTTGCTTATTTGAGTCCATGCCTGGCTGAGATTAGTTGTCTCTACTATAAAAATGGCTTCTTGCGGTATAACAGAAAAGGCATCGCGAGTGCCTGTTTTGGCTATAAACTTGATATACACTATATACGCGGCTATCGCTAAAATCACTGATGCTAAAACAATTAATAATATTTTAAAAAACTTCTTCATATTACTTCAGATTAAATCGTTTATAAAGTCGCAAATCTAATAATTTTTATAAATAAATTTACTTTTACTTTAAAATAAATATTTTAGGGTACAAAAAAATAAGGTTCTTGAATGTTTTTTGTGAAATACCTGATTCTTTAAGAAATTTGATTTTAAATCTTGCAAGAAATTTTTGATTATCAATTTTTCGCAGAGTTTTTCGCTTAATTTCGCAAATAAAAAAATATCAAATATTATTTGTAAAATTTCATTTTTTTATTAAACTATAAATCAATCATTTATAAAATGCTTGAAAAAAAATTGAAAAAAAATAAAAAAAGTTTGAAAAAAATTTGGTGGTTCAAAAAAAAGTATGTATGTTTGTCTCGGAAAGATGGCAGAGTGGTCTAATGCGGCGGTCTTGAAAACCGTTGGAGGTCAAACTTCCGGGGGTTCGAATCCCTCTCTTTCCGCAGAGCAAGTTAAAAATGCTGGGGTTGATAAAGCCCCAGCATTTTTTTTGCGCCACCAAAAAACAAAAAAAAGATGATAGTCCGCGGATCTTTTTATTTTTTTTTATTAATTTTGACTTTTAATTAAAAAAAATTGTGAATGTTACAAACTATTATAGAATATCATAAAAATCAGTGGATTAATTCCAATGAATGTACCGTAAAACCAATTATTTCTTACATTAGAAATAAAGGACAACTCCGTGATGCACAAATTAATGCTATCGAAACATATTTGTTTCTAAAAATTAAATGTCAAAACAAACCACTTTGGCAATTGATTACTGAAAGATTTTTGGTTGCAGAAAATCCCGATGCAAAAACATACAATCATTTACCGGCAAACGCTTATTTGGAAATTTTGCAAAGCCCTATTGCTAAAAACGTATATAATTTTGCTAATCAGAAAATTGACGGCAAAACAGCAATACCAGATTTGGCAAATTCAATTGGAAAAAACGCCCACGAAATTGATTTTATTGATTTGGCTAAACGTATGTTTTACGGCATTAATTATACCGATTATCTTTTTAGTTTGCCAATGGGAGCAGGAAAAACTTTTTTAATGGCAGCAATCATTTATCTTGATTTATATTTTGCAGATAACGAACCCGATAATAAAATTTTTGCCCATAATTTTATTATCCTTGTGCCTTCTGGCTTAAAATCTTCAATAATTCCAAGTATAAAAACTATTGAAAAATTTGACCCGACTTGGGTAATTCCTGAACCTGCGGCAAGTAAACTGAAAAAAATAATCAAATTTGAAGTTTTAGACCAACCAAAAACGGCTAAAAAAAGTAATAAAATACTAAATCCTAATGCACATAAAATTAATAATTATCAGCCATTTGAGCAATTAATGGGTTTAGTTATGGTTGTGAATGCTGAAAAAGTTGTTTTAGACAGATTACAACTTACTAATCAAGGCGAATTATACGAAAAATCGGAAGATGATAAAGATAAACAAGCAAACGAACTGCGTAATATTATCAGTAAAATTCCTAATTTACAAATACATATTGACGAAGTGCATCACGCTGCAACAGACGATATTAAACTTCGTCAAGTAGTTACAAAATGGAACGCCAAAGGAACTATTAACAGTGTTTTAGGTTATTCTGGAACGCCTTATTTAAGTCCCGCCGACAAAATACACATTCATGAAGGTATACAACTTAAATTTGCGCAAATTACAAATACGGTTTATTATTATGCTCTTACAAAAGCAATTAAGAAATTCCTAAAAAAACCAAGAGTAGAACAAGCAATAAAACTTGAGCCATTACAAATTATACGAAAAGGGGTTGATGATTTTATGGCAAATTATCAAAATACTATTTATTCAAACGGTACTTGTGCTAAACTTGCTATTTATTGCGGCAGTATTAAAACTTTGGAAGAACAAATCTATCCTTTTTTAATTGGTGAAATGAACATTCAGCCCGATATTATTCTAAAATATCACAAAGGAAATAAAGAATATAAACTTCCGAAAGAAAATGAAACTGAATTTGTTTCGTTAGATACTCCTATTTCTAAAAAGAAAATTATTCTTTTGGTGCAAGTAGGAAAAGAGGGCTGGGATTGTAAAAGTTTAACTTCTGTAATTCTCTCGCAAAAAGGCGATTGTCCTACAAATATGGTATTGCAAACAAGTTGCCGTTGTCTGCGTCAGGTTGATAAAAATAATAATAACGAAACTGCGCTAATTTGGCTCAACGAAGACAATGCAAAAGCACTCGACAAACAACTTAAAGACGAACAACAAACAAGTATTTACGAAATTAACAACATTAACAAAATTGAAAAACAAGATTTAGTAGCGCGTTTTTCAAGATTAGAATTTTTGAAACTTCCCAAAATTGATTTTTATCAATTAGAAGTGCAATTTAATACTACAATTTTAGAAGAAAATCCTAATTCAAAACAAAAAATTGAAAATATTAATGTTTCCGATAATTTTAATCAGGCATTAGTTATTGAGCGTGAATTGAATTTAGACGACAATCAAACAAAAGATTATATAAATGCAGTAAAAGGCGAACCCGCACAATTTGAACAATGGATTTTAGAAATTGTAAAAGGTAGTTTTAATACTCTTTCTTTCAATGATTTAAAGCAATTTGAAAATGAATTAAAAACAATTTTCAATCAAATTACAATTACCGAAAATAACAAACAATATTTTAACGAACTATATCAACAATCAAATATTCAATCACAAATACGTTTGGCTTTTCATTGTCGCCGAACTTATGAAACATACTCAAAAGAAGAATTATATAATGTTGAATTGCTGATTGTTGAAAAATTAAACGATATTCCCAAAAATAATTTATTGTATCCAAATGCATCAGATACTCAAAAAATTATTGATTACGATAAAAATAATACTTCCGTAGAATTTGATGAAAATGTTATAAAACAAATTTATGAATTACAGTATAATTCAATGAAAAATACACCGTTTTTTGATATGTGGCTTTTAAACAATACGTTTGAAAAATTTAAAGAAATTTATGAAATTTCGTTACCCGTAAAATCAAAAAATAATACATTTCATTATTTACCTTACAATTTTATTCAAAGCGAATTTGAGTTAAAATTTTTGAAAGAAGTTTTAACTTTAAAAACGTTTAAAGAATTAAATCTCGAAATTTATTACAACGGTGAACGTTCTTTAACCGATTTTAAAATTGTTTGTTATACTAAAACCGCGAATAGTTGGCAGCGTTTGGGAGATTATACCCCAGATTTTCTGATAATTAACCGATTGAATGATAAAATACACAAAGTTTTAATTGTTGAAACAAAAGGTAGCGGATTTGCCGAACAAGAAAAATTTGTGAAACGAAAAAACTATATTGAAACAGAATTTATTAGAATGAATAACGAAAAATTTAACTTCAATAAATTCAATTACATCTATTTGCAAGACGATGATAAAAATAATTTTGCAACTTTTAATAATAAGATGATAGATTTTTTTAAATAATCCCTTTGCGTCTCTGTGTCTTTGCGGTGAAAAAAATTTAAACCGCTTTTAATAATAAGATGATAGATTTTTTTAAATAATCCCTTTGCGTCTCTGCGTCTTTGCGGTGAAAAAAATTTAAACCGCAAAGGCACAGAGACGCAAAGAAAAAAAAAATTAATATGACAAACGAAAAATTAAATGAATTATCAAAAATAATATTAGATTCTTGTATTACAGTTCATAAAGAAATGGGACCGGGTTTGTTAGAATCTGTTTATGAATTGTGTTTATTGAAAGAACTTGAATTAAGAGGAGTAAAAGCAAAAAATCAAGTTGTTATTCCATTAAAATACAAGGGGTTTGAACTCTCAAAAGATTTCAAAATAGATATTCTTGTTGAAGAAGAAATTGTTATTGAAAACAAAGCGGTTGAAATGATTATACCCGTACACAAAGCTCAAATAATTTCTTACTTAAAATTGGCTAATAAGAAACTTGGTTTTTTAGTTAATTTTAATGTGCCGTTGATAAAAGACGGATTTTTTAGATTTGTAAATAATTTTTAATCTTTCATCGTAAAGACACAAAGTTTTTTTTTCTTCGCGTCTCTGCGTCTTTGCGGTAAAAAAAATAAATATATGCCAATAAAATATATTCCTTACACGCCCAACACAGTTGAAGGGCAAGCAATTTTAGATAACTTGACACGTACACGTCGAGTTTTACGTTACCGAGATAACGACAAAGTTTACGACCGTATTAAACGCGGTTTGCCGATGTACGAAGTAGAAACAATTGAAGTTGTAAACTTTGCGTCTTCGCGCCTTAGCGGTGAAGAAAATTTAAACCGCAAAGACGCAGAGACGCAAAGAAATTTACTCATTAGAGGAGAGTGCCTCTCAGCTTGTGCATACCTGAAAGACAAAAATATAAAAGTGGACTTGGTGTATATTGACCCGCCATTTGCAAGCGGAGCCGATTATGCAAAAAAAGTTTACATACGCCGTAACCCAAAACTCGCAGAAAAAATTGCAAAAGCCGAAGAAGAACTTGACATTGAAGAATTACGTTCGTTTGAAGAAAAAATGTACGGAGATATTTGGAACAAAGAAGATTACTTGAATTGGATGTACGAAAATCTTTTTGCAATAAAATCGGTAATGAGTGATAATGCAAGTATTTATGTGCATCTTGATTGGCACGTCGGTCATTATGTGAAAATTCTGATGGACGAAGTTTTTGGCGAAGATAATTTTAGAAATGAAATTGTTTGGGCGTATAATGGTCCTTCAGTTGTAAAAAACGCATTTCCACGAAAACATGATACTATTTATTTTTATACAAAAAATGATGAAAGTATTTTTAATGGCGATTATGTTCCTCATAAATCTGGCTTACATAACACAGGTCAAGTTTTTGGTGATATGGAAAATGAAGATATTGAAAGAGTTAAAGAATTAATGGAACGTGGAAAAATGGTTCAAGACTGGTGGGACGATTTATATCCGGTTGATAGAGTGCGTTCACAAATATTAGATTATTCCACCCAAAAACCTGAAGCCCTTTTAGAACGCATTATAAAAGCAAGTAGCAATGAAGGCATGGTAGTAGCCGATTTTTTTGGAGGTAGCGGAGTAACAGCAAAAGTAGCAAATGATTTGGGTAGAAATTTTATTCATGTGGATGTTGGCATAAACAGCATACAAACCACCCGCGACAGCTTATTACAATCATTTCAAAACCGCAAAGACGCAAAGACGCAAAGTAAAGATGAAATCTTAGCGTCTTCGCGTCTTTGCGGTGATAATTTTGAAATTTTAGACGTAAAAGACGGAGTTTCATTATTCAGAAATCCTGTGCAAACTATGGATAAATTAAAATCGTTGATAATAGGTTTACGTAATGAAGACCAATTAGATAAATTTTGGGAAGGAGCAATTAACGACAGCAAACTTGGATTAATTCCTGTTTACATTCCAAACTTATTAGACCATAGTACAAAAGTTTTGGATATTCCGCTTATGAACCGCATAATAAACGAAGCCGTACCCGATTTACCAGACGACATAAAACAAGTAATTGTTTACTACATAGATATTGACAACGAACCAGAGTTAAAAAAATTCATAAAAAACAACGACAACACCCTCGTAAAAATAGAACTTCGCGACTTAAAACAAATTCTTGACGAAGTAGTTATAAACGACATAGTTAATTATGAATGTTTAATGATTAATGATAAATGGGAAATTGAAATAAAAAGTTTTATTAGCGACCGTTTAATCCAAAAAATTAACGAATACAATCAGAAACAAGCATCCAAAAACTTTGCGCCTTTGCGCCTTAGCGATGAAGAAGAAAACGAAGAGGAGATTATTAACCGCAAAGACGCAAAGACGCAAAGAATAGAAATAAGCGAAATAGGTTTGGAGTTAATTGAATTAGTATCAATAGACTGCACCACAACTGCATATAGTTGGACAAGCGATTGTGAAATAAAAATAGACAAGTCGGGATTTGTAATTGATAACGGCAAGAAAACCAAAGATTTTTGGAATGGTAAAATTATCTGCACTAAAAAACCTTTGCGAATGAAAATAAGGAATATTGCAGGAGATGAAACAATGGTAAATTTCAAATAATCTCAAAGATTCGTAAAATATGCTAACTTATTTTTAACCACATAGAAAGATATAAACATAGAAAAAAGAAAAATTCTCCAAATAATGTGTTCTCTGTTTATATGTAGTTTTATGGATAATTTGCATCTGTTGAACAAATGGCATAACTCCGACAGGAATTGCACTTGAATAAAAAAGGTTCTTGAATGTTTTTTGTGAAATACCTGATTTTTTAAGAAATTTGATTTTAAATCTTGCATGAAACTTTTGATTATCAATTTTTCGCAAAGTTTTTCGCATAATTTCGCAAATAAAAAAATATCAAATATTATTTGTAAAATTTCATTTTTTTATTAAACTGTAAATCAATCATTTATAAAATGCTTGAAAAAAAGTTTGAAAAAAATTTGGTGGTTCAAAAAAAAGTATGTATGTTTGTCTCGGAAAGATGGCAGAGTGGTCTAATGCGGCGGTCTTGAAAACCGTTGGAGGTCAAACTTCCGGGGGTTCGAATCCCTCTCTTTCCGCAGAGCAAGTTAAAAATGCTGGGGTTGATAAAGCCCCAGCATTTTTTTTGCGCCACCAAAAACAAAAAATATATGTTTTTTTCTCAAAAAACATTTTGAATATTAAAAAATGAGCATAAAAATATTATCTTTGTGAAAAAATATATTTTATGAAAAAATTAATGCCGTATGGGTCAGCAAATTTTGAAAAAATTGCTACCGAAAATTATTATTATATAGACAAAACAATGTTTATTCAACGTTTAGAAAATATTGAATTTCCTGTCTTTCTACGTCCTCGCCGTTTTGGTAAATCATTGTTTACCGAGATGTTACGTTGTTATTATGATATTAAATTGAAATCACGTTTCGACGAGATTTTTGGCAAACTCCATATAGGTAAAAATCCTACCGGCAATCAAAATAAATATTTCTTTCTCTCACTTAATTTCTCCGGAATGGATATTTTATCCGAGATGACCGAGCAAGAATTGAAACAAAAATTTGATTTAAGTATAGTTGTAAAACTTTGTGGTTTTCTGGAACATTATAAAGAATTATTAAATATTAATGATATTTATATTGAAAATTTTTTTAATAATTTTAAGAATGATGCAACAAAAGGGGTAGAGATAATTTTAAGAAAAATGGGAGGACTTGGAAAGAAAGTTTATATTATCATAGACGAGTATGATTCTCTTACTAATTCATTAGCAATACGTTATCGTTATTCTACAAACGAAGATAATTTATATTTAAAAATATTGCAAAAAGGCGGCTTCTTTCGTTCATTCTTTGAGATGTTAAAAGCTGAAACGCAAAATGCAATTCAACAAATTTATATAACAGGTATTTTGCCTATCACAATATCTGACATGAACAGCGGTTTCAATATTGCTACATGGATACATTTTGACAAATCTTTTGCTAATATGCTGGGAATTACCAAGTCTGAATTTGACATTTTTATTGACCAAGTTTACCACGATTATGAAATAAAACTTGACAAAGAAGAAGTAAAAAAACTTATTAAAGAAAATTATAACGGATATAAATTTTTATCAAATAGTGAAGAAGTTTATAACCCAATGATGACACTTTATATTTTGAATAATATAATAAGACATGATGAATATCCTTCCGAATTTGCTGATTACAATCTGCGAGTTAGTTATGAACAAATTGCTTTCTTGTTCGGACAAAATACTGAAAAAGCAAAACAAATAATCACTGAAATAAGCGAGACAAAACAATATTTAATTTCTTCCACGCTAAGAGTTTCTTTTGATATGAAAGACTTTAAAGAAGGAACGTATATAGTTGAGGGACTTTATTATAGCGGAATATTAACGTACAGTAATACATTGGACACGTTAAAAATCCCTAATGTTGTAACTTATGCTTTTGCTTTAGATTATTTTAATAAACTGCAAAATTTTACTTATGATAATTTATTGATAGCCAAATGGATAATCACATACAAACAACGCGGTGATGTAGAAACACTTGTTGATGGTTTCTTCCGAGATGTAATACAAAAATTTCCCGGAATATTTTTTAGCAATATAAATGAGAGTTTTTATCATGGTTTGTTCTTCCATGTTTTGTATAACAACACACAAAAAGATATTTACGAAGTTCTGCCCGAATACAATCTCCCGCAAGGACGAGTAGATGTGATGTTTAGAACGCATCAACATCCAATGCTTCCACGCCCTATAACCGATTTATTTGAATTTAAGCAAGTTGTAAAAAGTGAAACCGAAGATAATTTTCAAAAAAAGTTTGACGAAGGAATCCGACAAATCAGAAAATACAAAACCGGTGATTATGCTAATTACAGAACTATAGTAGTTTGTTTTCGCGGTAATTTGGATTACAAAATTAATATAGAAAATTGAAAAATATGAAAAAATTAATGCCGTATGGGTCAGCAAATTTTGAAAAAATTGCTACCGAA
>DYQJ01000035.1:18636-20128 GCA_020719345.1 Draconibacterium orientale
AAACCGGTGATTATGCTAATTACAGAACTATAGTAGTTTGTTTTCGCGGTAATTTAGATTACAAAATTAATATAGAAAATTGAAAACTCCTTATGCTATTTCTAAAAATGTAATTTAAATCCAACATTCAAGTTTCCTGAACTCGGATTGAACTTGTAATTTTGTAACGTAATATTGCCTATATCAGGTAAAATCATATCTTTGGGAGCAATTTTTATAGAATTTAAAACACTTACATTTGTTTCAACAAAGATAGAAAATTAACGTGTGAAATAATATTCTGCGCTCCGGCAATATTTATCCCATAAGTATCATAGGTATTTGAGAAAATATCAGACGCAATATTGTTAAATTGTTCACTATGGAGTGCGAAATAGTAATTTTCTATTTTTAGTCTGTTTATTGCGGCTGCAAAATAGATGTTTTTATTATTTAAAAATATTCTATTTATTTTATTAAAATAATATTTCAATCCAAATTTTACATCAGAGGTCATATAAAATCCCATACCTACTGAAATCTCTTGTAATCTGTCGTTTGCAGATATATAAATATCTTGACCGCTGTCGTAGTTGTATCTTGCTTTATAGAAAAAATTAATTTTTGGATAAATTTTTGCTTCTAACGACAAATGGAGTCTCATAACAGTTGCATTTTCGTAGCTATTTATTACTATCCCTTCATCTTGTATATTGTCAGTTATTTGGTACGCAAAAAAATATTTTCTTTTTTCTATTTCCGCAGAAAGTGTAAAAATCTTTTGTCTAAGTGGATGCCAACGTTTACTTGGAATTTCTGTTTGAATAGACGTTGTAGTCGGAGAATAATATTTATATGATTTATCAATTGTTTCTACCTTTGCATTATCTTTCAAATAAGGAACTATAATAGCAAAGCTATCTTTGTTGTTATAAGTATTGTAATCTATTTTATGCAATATCGGATATTTCCAGTAAAAGTATCCTGTTATTGGTGCTATCACTGGAGCATAATAAACGTACGTAATCGCACCGTACATAACTATTAATCCGGTTATTCCCGCCGGAATGGCAGCGAGGATAACTCCATGCGCCATTCCCCGCCAGAATCTGTTTTTTCTTTTCTCTCGGTTTAATGTAATTCTGTTTATATGAGCATAATTGAAAGCTTCCTCTTGATAGGTAAATTCCATTTTTTTAGAAATAACAATTGTCGTATCATCAGCATACCAAAGATATCCATAATGTTGTTTGCCTTCTATATCATAAATATTCACTTTAAGACTACTTTGGCTTTGCAAAGTTCTGACAAAAAATCAAGAAAACTATTAATAAAAAGATTATTTTTTTCATATTATTAAAAATAAAATTGTAACTATTTAGCAAGGTAGTTGCGTAATCTTTGTAGAAAATAGGTAACCTCCACACTACATAGGTGTTTGACACATCGTTACAAAGGTTTCGCTGCTACGCACCTTTTGTTTTTTCGTTATTTTTTTCTACAAAGATGACGC
>DYQJ01000263.1 GCA_020719345.1 Draconibacterium orientale
GAAAAGGACTCTACGTACTAACACAAAAAGGAAATTTATTAGATATACTTCCGCCTTCACTACAACGAGAATGGATAATAGAATGAATATATGATGATTAACAAATTTTAATTTTAGCATCTTTACGGTGTAATTATTAATTTTAAAAACAGCAAAGATGCTAAAACACAAAATTTTTAACCTGCTTGATAAAAAGTGTCTTTTCGTTTTTTAAGATATTTGTTCTCGTCTTTCTTAAGTTTTTCAGAGGTCTTTAATATTATGTCTAAATTATGTTTGTCTATTTCGGTCAGCTTGTCTTCTACGTTGTCATATTTTGGTTGGTACCAGTCGAATTTCTCAAAGTAAACTTTCCATTTGTCAGTGTTAAACTTCATTCCATATTCGGCAAAAATTTCATTTCGCATGATGTCAAGGTCTTCTAATGTAAGATGTTCGTAAACCTCTATATTATTTTCAAAGTCCTCGTCATTTTCCATTTCTAAATAATAATAAAAACACCCTTTGAAATAATCTTCAGTTATTTTGACAAATTTTGTGTACGCAAAATATCGGTTAGTGTTTAAATGTTCTATTTGTCCATTCTTTTCTATTCGGTAATATTCGTATTTTGGTAGCGAGTGGAGTTCGTATTCCCAATGATTTTCTTTTACTATTTCTATCATTGTATCGCCATAGAAGTTATAAAAAGGTTCAAAACAATAGTCGCCCCAATTGGCATCTCCATATCCGATGACTAAGGTAGAGATAGTATCAAGTTCTTGATTTACAAGTATTAGTTCTTGTTGTTTCATCTGATATCCTCGTCCTTCTACTCCTGTTTCAATAAAGTCGGTTACAAATCCGATGACTTTTTCGCCAAAAGTTTTCTTCTCTACTACTTGTGCAAATACCGAGTCGCTACCCATATAATATTCTTTAGATTTGTCCATCACCACTGACGGAAAATATTCGGGCATCATACCGAGTTCGTATATGTAAGCTGGTGTGAATAACATGCCGGCATTGTCATAATCTTCCCAATCATTAATTAATTGACAGACTCGCCAGAAGATGATATTATTTCTAAAAGTCTTCCATTTCAATATTAAGTCGCTTGCAATAGGAGAATTTGAATATGTAGAGTTGTCATCAAAATGCTCTTTTTTTTGCATATCAATCCAGCCGAACTTATTATCTTTTTTCACCTGAACCAGAACCTCCTGATGAAAAGATGGATATATAGCATCGTAAGATACCTCAACAATAAGATTACCACTGAAGTCGTATATACCACGTTTGTTATTCTTTTCTACGATAATTCCGCCGTCAATAATATCATTGGGGTTGTAAATTTTGTCATATTCTACCGGAATAATTTCTTTTAAATATTCATCTAACAGACCTACTTTAAATTTTTTCTCCGAATTAAAATTCATTGTCCATATATCAAATTTCTCTTTTCCTTTTGTAACACAATAATATGGCTTTTTATCAATAAGACAGTAGAATATAAATTGGTCATATTTTTTGGAGATTTCTTTGGCGATTTTATCTATAGAGTCTTTGTGAAGATTGGGTTCTAAATGCTTATTTGAAGCAAATAAATACTCGTCAGTTTGTTTGTCTTTAAACTTGATGGACTCGTTTGTAGAGGGCTTGTCGTTTTTTTGATTTTTGTTATCACTGCATGCCGCAAATGTAATAACAAATATGGACAAAAAGATATAAATTTTTTTCATATAAAAAATATTTATTAAGTTTTATTTATTTGCAAATTTATTAAAAAAAATAATATTTTAGTAAAAGTTTAATTTTTATTTTTATTTTTGCCGATACAATCATGGAAAATTAAAAATATTGATATGATAGAAAAGATAATAGAATTGGAAGATATTAATTTGGTGGACTTTTTTGGGGTCAATAACAGCAAAATAGATTTGATAAAAAATATGTTCCCAAAAATAAAAATCATAGCACGAGGCAATTTGTTAAAAATAATGGGCGAGATTAACGATGTTAATCTTTTTGAAGACCGATTTAATTATTTGTTACAACATTTTAACAAGCACAACATAATTCATGAAGACGAAATTATTATGCTGATGAGCTCCGAAAAAAAACAATTAGACAATATTGCTTCTGCCGACAGCGATGTAATAGCGCACAGCACCACCGGTAAACCTATACGACCTAAGACACCGAATCAAATAATCATGGTTAATGAGTTTTATAACAATGATTTAATCTTTGCCGTAGGACCTGCTGGAACTGGTAAAACTTATATTGCCATAGCCCTCGCAGTGCGCGCTTTGAAAAATAAAGAGGTAAAACGAATAGTATTAAGTCGTCCTGCGGTAGAAGCAGGCGAGAATCTCGGATTTTTGCCCGGAGATATGAAAGACAAATTAGACCCCTATTTACAAGCACTTTACGATGCTCTGTACGAGATGATACCGGCAAAGAAATTGCAAACAATGATGGAAGATAGAATTATTGAAATAGCACCTCTCGCATACATGAGAGGACGAACTCTAAGTAATGCAATCGTTATATTAGATGAAGCACAAAATTCAACCTCTAATCAAATGAAAATGTTCCTCACCAGAATGGGCGAAAATTCCAAATTTATTGTCACTGGAGACATCACGCAAATAGATTTACCGACAAAACAAAAGTCCGGACTTAACGAAGCCATAACGCTGCTCAAAGATATAAAAAATATAAAATTTATCTTCTTCGGTGAACAAGACGTAGTAAGACATCCTATCGTGAAAAAAATAATCGCCGCTTATGACAAGAAAAATAATTAATCAAATATAAATACTTTCAATATGAATGCTTTAGTTAATACAAATTTTAATTTTCTAAACCAGAAGTCTAAATACACAGGAAAAGTGAGAGATGTTTACAATATTAATGACCAACTTCTCGTGATGATTGTTAGCGACAGAATATCAGCATTTGATGTTGTGCTTCCGAAAGGAATACCTTACAAAGGACAAGTACTCAATCAGATAGCAGCTAAATTCTTAGATGAAACCGCAGATATTTGTCCTAATTGGAAAATTGCAACTCCAGACCCCATGGTTACAATAGGACACAACTGTAAACCTTTTGCCGTAGAAATGATTATCCGCGGATATTTAACCGGAAGCTCATGGCGAAATTACAAAAACGGAGAACGACAAATATGCGGAATAAAATTAGAAGACGGCATGCAAGAACATCAACGATTTGAGAATCCTATAATTACCCCTACAACAAAAGCCGAGCAAGGAGAACATGACATGGACATCTCGCGCGACGAAATATTGGCAAAGAGAATAGTATCGGAAGAAGATTATCTTATATTAGAAAAATATACCTATCAATTATTTCAACGTGGAAGCGAAATTGCTAATAAACATGGACTTATCCTTGTGGACACTAAATACGAGTTCGGAAAAAAAGACGGCAAAATATATTTGATTGACGAGATACATACACCTGACTCCTCCCGATATTTTTATGCTGATGGTTACGAAGAACGATTTAAAAATAACGAGCCGCAAAAACAACTCTCCAAAGAATTTCTTAGAGAATGGCTGATGGTAAACGGATTTCAAGGACTAAAAAATCAAACTCTGCCCGAATTAACTGACGACTTTGTCACACAAATATCTGACCGTTATATAGAACTTTATGAAAATATAACAGCTGAAAAATTCATGCGACAAAACACTAATGACCTCATTGACAGAATATATAACAATACAGAAAACTTTTTACAAAATTACTACAAACAAAATTAATAACCTATAACATGTTATCACAATTAGTTGATAGCGTAAAATAATGGTGACTAAACACGCTATTTATTTTATTTTCAAGTACTTATAAAATTCGTTTATTTATAATTTTGTATATACATTTTAAATGTTATATTATTGAAAATCAGATATATAAAAAAATATTTGTATATATGAAAAATCAGTAAATTTGAATTTTGGTCACTATTTTTATACGCTACCAATTAGTTTACGTAAGCGTACGCGCTGCCGAATGTAAAGACACCGAGATAGAAAAAATATTGGAATCTTGTATAAGAAATAATGCTAAAATAGACGTAACAGGAGTTCTATTATACTCGGACAAGAAATTTATTCAATGTTTAGAAGGTGATTATGCTCAAATAATATCTCTCTACGACAAGATAAAAGAAGACAAACGACATAAAAATGTCATATTAATCTCGCTCGGAAGTATTAAAGAACGTTCATTCCCGAGCTGGCAAATGGGCTCCAAAAAAATCTCCATCGAAGACCTGGAATTTAAAACAAACATGTCTATCAACGAGAAAGCCGAATTTAAAGACATCTTAAATGGCGAAAATCAAAAAGGCGGAAAAGCGATAGATTTAATTAAAAAATTCTTTTAATCTTTTATACGAACTGCCATGTACGAATTAGAAGCAAAACAAAACAAGCTCCGCGACATCAACGCTGTTATCTTTGGAACAAATATAGAAGAGATAACCTCAAGTATGGAGATTATTATGATGTTATTTCAAATTGACGACGATAAAGAAATTATCAATGCCTGCAAATCTAAACTTAACGAGGGAATACAACTTTTGAAAAAAATTGGCGAATCAGAACGAAGCAAACAATTTGAAGTATAAAATTGTCCCAACTGTGATTTTAAATATTGTCAGGATTGTATATACTATAAACGCAACTTGCCAAAGTTTAAAACTGGTACGTTTATTTTGACGATTTTTTGAAATAATATTTTCCTGCTTGTTTTATGTAGATATTTTATTTAGCAACGTAGTTGCGTCATCTTTGTAGAAAAAAAAACAAAAAAACAAAAGGTGCGTAGCAGCGAAATCTTTGTAATTATTTGTCAAACAACGATGTAGTGTGGAGGTTACTTATTTTCTACAAAGATTACGCAACTACGTTGCTAAATAGTTACCACAATTCTATG
>DYQJ01000264.1 GCA_020719345.1 Draconibacterium orientale
CTTTTTTCTTTGCGAAACTCTGCGAGAAATTGATAATCAAATATTTCACGCAGATGCTCGCAAAAGTAAAAATGCAAAGTTTCGCAAAGAAGTGTAACCTAATAAATGAAACATGCCTAAAAATTTTATTTTTCTTTGATTCCTTTCATATCTTTGTGGTTAAAAATAAGAAAGCAAATATAATTTATTTTTGTGAAATTCTTTGTAAAATTATGCGAAAAACTGCAATGTGAAAATATTAAATTTCGTAAAAAAGATGTATTTTATAAAAAAGATAGCTGAATCAATTATTTTAAAAATAAAATTATCTATTTTTTGTAAAAAAAATATATATTTGCAAATAATAAAAATTCATAACACATGACAGACAAACGACTTTTTTTATTAGATGCTTACTCTCTTATTTACAGAGCATATTATGCGTTTATCAACAATCAACGTTACAACTCCAAAGGACTAAACACTTCGTCTGTCTTGGGGTTTACTAACTCGTTGGAGGAGATTTTAAATGTAGAACGTCCGACTCATATAGCGGTGGTCTTTGATTATCCGGCACAAAATTTCAGAAGCGGATTATATCCTCTCTACAAAGCGCAACGTAGTGAGACTCCGGAAGATATTAAAAAATCTGTTCCTTATATCAAAGAAGTTTTATGCGGTTTGAATATCCCTTTTTATGAAGTTCAGGGATACGAAGCCGATGACGTTATCGGAACTCTTGCTAAAAAAGCCGAGACACAAAATTTTAAAGTATATATGGTAACTCCGGACAAAGATTTTAATCAACTCACCAGCAATAATATTTTTGTTTATCATCCCAAAAAATCAAGCAAAGAGGTGGAAATTCTTGGTGAAGAGGAAATAAAAAAAGAATATGGCATCAATTCGCCGCTACAATTTATTGATATTCTGGCACTTTGGGGCGATGTCTCCGACAATGTGCCGGGCATCACTGGAATAGGCGAAAAAACTGCCATTAAATTGATACGAGAATACGGAAATATAGAAAATATATATAAATCTATTTACAAAATTACCGGTAAACAAAGAGAAAATCTTATTAATCAGCGCGAACAGCTAATGCTCTCTCGCAAACTTGTGACAATAGTAACTGATGTTCCCATAGATTTTAACGAAGCGGAAACCAGAGTGAAACCTATTAATAGCGAACGACTTATCAAAATATTTGACGAGTTGGAGTTCAAAGCCGCAGCAACACGTATCCTCAACAAACCCGAAAATTTATACGAGTCACAAAATAACAGCACCGAGAATAGCTATGATAATATTCAAAACATTAAGCATAATTATATTCTTGTAAATCAAGATAATGAAATTTTAAATCTGATAGCAAAACTTAATACGCAAAAAGAATTTTGTTTTGATACAGAAACAACAAGTTTAGAAGTCTTTAACTGTGAAATAGTTGGACTATCTATATCTTATACCGAAAACGAAGCTTATTATATTCCTTTCCCTGATACTTCTGAAAGTACGATGCAACGTCTCGCCTTGTTTAAAGAAGTATTTGAAAATGAGAAGATTCGTAAAATAGGACAAAACATAAAATTTGATATATCTGTACTAAAAAACTACAACATCAATGTAGCCGGCGAGCTCTTTGATACAATGATAGCACATTATTTATTAGAACCCGATTTAAGACATAATCTTGATTATCTGTGCGAAACCTATCTCAACTATAAAACCGTTCATATAGAAGAACTAATCGGCGAAAAGGGTAAGAATCAAGGAAATATGCGCGACGTGGACATCTTGCAAATCAAAGACTACGCATGCGAAGATGCCGACTTAACCTTGAAATTGAAAAATATCTTAGAAGAACGCCTGATAAAAGAAAACCTACATGACCTCGCCACCGAAATAGAGATGCCGCTAATTTATGTTCTGGCAGACATGGAATTTGCCGGAGTCCGCATAAATGCTGATTTCTTAAATGATTATGCCAAAGAATTAGACTCCAAAATACAAGAAATTGAAACTAAAATATATGAGAAAGCGGAAATTCATTTTAATATCAGCTCCCCTAAACAATTGGGAGAAGTCTTGTTTGAAAAACTTAAAATCATTGATAATGCCAAACTTACTAAAACAAAGCAATATGCCACCGGCGAAGACGAATTATTAAAACTCAAAGATAAACATCCTATAATAAATTTGATTTTAGAACACCGAACCCTGAAAAAACTTCTCAACACCTATGTAGAGACGTTGCCTAAATTGATAAATCCTAAAACTAATAAAATACATACATCTTATAATCAAGCCGTTACCACGACAGGCAGACTATCTTCTAATAATCCTAATTTGCAAAACATTCCAATACGAACTCTGGAGGGCAGACAAATACGAAAAGCATTTATTCCAAGCACCACAAATCATGTGTTGATAGATGCCGACTATTCACAAATAGAGCTTCGTCTGATGGCACACCTGAGCCAAGACCCAAATATGATACAAGCTTTTAATAATAAAGAAGATATACACAGCGCTACTGCATCAAAGATATTTAATGTGGACATAAAAAATGTCACTCATGATATGCGTTACAAAGCAAAAGCAGCTAATTTTGCCATCATATATGGCGCTTCCGCACATGGACTCTCGCAAAACTTAAATATTTCGCGAACCGAAGCGGCAAATCTTCGCGATAGTTATTTTCAAACCTATCCGCAGGTAAAAAATTATATGGAACAAAGTATTAATAAAGCATCACAAGATAAACAAGTTGTTACTATCAAAGGTCGTAGAAAATTTCTACCGGATATTAATTCTCAAAATTCTTTAGTCAAAGGGAATGCGCAGCGTAATGCTATCAATTCTCCTATTCAAGGTTCGGCGGCAGATATAATAAAAATTGCTATGCTTAACATTTACAAACGTTTAAAGCAAGAAAATTTAAAATCTAAAATGATTTTGCAAGTTCACGACGAGCTCGTCTTTGACACCGAATTATCAGAAGTTCAAGCAGTTACGCAGATAGTTAAAACAGAAATGGAAAATGCTTTGAAATTAAATGTTCGCATGGATGTAGAAATAAATGTAGGACAAAATTGGGAAGAAACTCATTAAATCAACAATAAAAACGTAATATCATGAAAAATAACAGTAAATTATTTAAAATCTTATTATACTCGCTTTTTATTATAGCTATAGTTCTAATTATTAGTCCATTAATAGTAGAGCCGTTACAAGCACGTCCCGGAGGAGGAAACTCATATTCGGGCGGCGGCGGAAGTGGAGGAGGAGATGGAGTAGCATTGGATTTAATAATATGGTTAATTCTTAGTCTGCCACCAGAAATATCTGTGCCACTGATTATTATCATTATTGTTGTTTATATTATATATAAGCGCAAAAATGCAAACAACCCGATTATCAACTCGGCACCTACTTATGAAAACAGAAGTATATCTATTGCAAATATTGACACACAAATAGATAAATTGAAAACTGCTGACGCAAATTTTTCTAAAATCTTGTTTTTGGAATTTATAAGTAATTTGTATAATAAATATTATTTCTATCAAAATAAGAAGGAATTTAAAAATTTGGCGCCTTTTTTATCCGAGCATTTGATAAAAGAAGTAGAAAATAAACAAGTTCGTCAAGACTTTTCCGAAATAGTGATAGGTAGTATAAATATCAGTGTAGTATCTTTTTATCAGACAAGTACTGCGATAACTGTTGATATAGATGCCAATTATACGGCTACTTCGCTTGGGGCTTCTACTCGTTACATTGTTCAGGAGCGATGGCTATTGAATCGCAACTCTAATGTTTTTTCTCCGGAGCCGAATGTTATGCGAAGTATAGGTTGTCCTAATTGTGGTGCCTCAAGCAACTTTAATGACGCAGGAAGGTGCGAATATTGTGGAACATTTATACAACGCGGCGAGATGCAATGGTTTGTAAAAGACAGACGTATTCTCTCGCAGTCTGCTCTTACTACGAGCAGCTTGCTTACTTATAGTCAAGAGGTTGGAACTAATTACCCTACAATTTATCAAAATGAATTGCAAAAACAACTAACTTATTTTGAGACACGACATAATATTGCGTTTGTAAATTATTTTACGAAGTTCAAAGAAAATACGGCTTCCGCTTATTTCAAAGAAATATATCGTGCTTGGACAATTCAAAATTGGGATTCGGTACGACATCTGGTAGCAGACCGTCTATGGGAGAGTAATAATTTCTGGCAAATCGCTTATAAAGCAGCTAATTATATCAACCGCTTAGATAATCTTAATATTTCTAAAATAGAATTGGCAAAAATAGAACATGACAAATTTTATGAAGCCATTACGGTACGTATCTTTGCCAATTGCCATGATTATGTTACAGACCGCACCGGACAAGTATTAGCCGGCTCAAACAAAAAGATGCGCTATTATTCTGAATATTGGACATTTATAAGACGCAATGGAGTAGAACGGGAAGATTATAACTTGAAAACTTGTCCCAATTGTGGCGCTCCAGCTGATAGATTTGCACAAGCCGGTGTTTGTGAATACTGCTCCACAAAAATAACTAACGGGGACTTTTCATGGATACTTGCTATAATTACTCAAGACGAGGTTTACAAAGGATAAATTTAACTTTTATTCGGCATGTTTCATAACTGTTTAAAAGTAGTTTACACTTTTTTCTTTGCGAAACTCTGCGAGAAATTGATAATCAAATATTTCACGCAGAGTTTCGCAAAAGTAAAAACGCAAAGTTTCGCAAAGAAGAGTAACCTAATAAATGAAACATGCCTTTTATTCTTATGTAATTGTTTTGCAATTAAAACTTGCCAAAGTTTTAAACTGGTACGTTTTATTTTGTTCGGAGTTGGAAGAATTTTACATTGTCCACCGATTGCATCGGAGGTTATTTATGTGCAACACCTTGCGGAGTTGTTG
>DYQJ01000265.1 GCA_020719345.1 Draconibacterium orientale
AAAATCAGTAAATTTGAATTTTGGTCACTATTTTTATACGCTACCAATAATTTGTTAGTTACATATTCAATTCGGTCTTTAATTCTTTTTGGTGTATGTGTATGATATTTTTCGGATAAAATCCCTTTAAATTCAGTTGAATTTAACCAACTTTCTACCATTTCTTGAGAATAAATTAAATCTCTTTTTTGAGATATAGCACAATGCACACCAACAGAAATTGCTTCAAAATAAACTCTTGAAACCTGAGGTATATTAGATTTACAAAAACCATATTTAAAATATTTATATACAAATTCAAGCATTTGTATAAACTGATTTCTATATTTTTCTATTTTTCGTTCACAATCATTATCAGACATTTTTTTTAGTTCTTCGTTTTTTAAATCTAAATAATCGTCCAGAAATCTTGCTATCCCTGTATATTGAGGATAATTGTTATAATTTTCAGATAGTGCAAAAAAACGTAAAATTAATTCCTCTCTTTCTTGTCTCTTTTCTTGTCTTTTATCTACTTTTGTAAGTTTGCAAAAAATATCATTATTAGCACATTCATTATAAATAAAGTCTGTAAATATACCGCTATTAATTCCTTTTCTTTTTTCCATTGCTCTTAACAAATCACTTCCACGATTAATTCTTTCAAAAATGTCATTTCTTATTTCATCTGTTGCTTTATCTGATAATACAATCATTCTTAGTGGTGTATTCTTAAATTTTCGTTGTCGTCTTTCACTCAAATCACTAAAACTAAATCCATTTAAATTTGACAATTTTTCAAGATTTTGTAATTTAAACTCGTTTTCAATAAAAGCAGCCAGTGTCCTTATTCTTTGAGAACCATCGACTATTTCTAATCTATTGTTTTTTTCTGGATTTTCAGCAATAAATAAAATTGGTATAGGTAATCCTAAAATTATTGATTCTATAAGTTTTGATTGTCTGTCAATATCCCAAACAAAATCTGGTTGATAATCTGGAACATAAATTTCGTTTTTGTCGTCTTCTTCTCCTTGTAAATATTTATTAACAATATATTCAATAGTAAACTCTCGTGTATCATAATCAACATCTTGTTGTTCTTTGAATATTTGCTTTTCTGCAAGTTCAATTTCTTCTTTTGATTTCATAATTTAGTAATTAAAATTTCTATCAAAAATAGTATATTATTTATTTAATTTAAGAATGTGTTTTATTTGTTATTTCACTTCTAACAGGGTTTTGATTGTTTTATTTTATCCTCCAATGAATTAATAGGAATTTTTTTGAATAACTATTTCGTTTGATTTGGGAAGAGGTAACATCTTTGAGTCTTTGCTATCTAAATAATTCATTATACTTTAAACAGTTACAATTTGAACTTTTATTCTTATATACTATAAACGGCAACTTTGCCAAAGTTTAAAACTTTGGCAAAGTTGAAAGCTTTGGCAAATTATATTTTATAGTATAACTAATTTCTATACTTAGGTAAACTTCCGCTACGTTTGATAAACTTATAATGGAAAGTTATTAACGTTAAAACATAAGCATCAGTATATCGAGAATCGCCCCGTTTAGGTTTTCCGGTAACATAAGCTTCTTGATGGGCTTCTCCTTCCTTTTCGCCTTCGTACATTAGGTTATAGCTGTACAAATTGTCTTCATAACCGATGTGACGGTCAGAGAAATATTTTTGCAATTCAGTTCCGTTATGTTCATAATAGCTAAAATATCTATCCGATACGTCATCTAAGTAGTCGGTGGAAGTGTAACGGTTTGATAGTTCTAATCCTATAGCCATTCTTCTGTTGATGTTGTATTTCATACCTATACCCATAGGAATTACAAGAGCAAAAGGCGAATAAAATTTTTCACGAAAGTCAATTGCATCAAAGTCAAGTGAATCTACCATACCAAATTCGTCTCGTCTTGCTGTAGCATAATCTACGTATTTATACCCTTTTACTCCCGACCCTTGTCCTTCGGTACCTAATTTTCGTAGTGAGTACCATTTGTCATCAGTATACTTAGCTTGTGGATTAAAATAAAATCCGCCTATTCCGAGAAAAATATAAGCCGATATATTAGAAGTTGAGCGTAAGCTTTGGAACGAATATCTTGGTACTTCTTTTTCTTTCAAAAAATAGTATTCAAATTGTCCGGATAGTTCAAATACATGCGATCTAAAGCTTAGATTTCTTGCTTTTCTTGATGCAGCTCCGGATAGTTTATCGTCTCCGGACAAAAAGGCATAAGTAAAATTAGCACGAAAAGAAATTACCTCTGTCATACGGTATCTGTATGCGTATTGATTTGTAGGTCTTGTCTTTTTAAAATCTATATCTCTTATTCCCATGAAGTGTGCAGCGTCTTTTTTTCCTCCCCCTAATTCTCCCATAAAATTGTTAGTACCTACCGAGCCAACAAAAGAGTGTCGTTCGGCTTTCCAACGTCTACTTTGTCCGAACGCTACTATGCTTGCCATTATTAGCAACAAACTTAAAAATGTAACTTTTTTCATATTGTTAAATTGTGTTATTTGTTTTTACTTAATCTCATATTATGTAATATAACTTTATAATATATGCAAATATTGTACTTTGTGTGTTTAAAGTGTGTTTTTTTTCTTAAATTAATTTCGTTTATCTAATCCCCACATTAATTTATTTCTAAGAGTAGTGAAGAAATTACTGTTTTTCAATTTAATCATATTAATAGTAAAGCTTGCTTTTTTGACTGTCAGCACAGTATTTTGGTCAAATACTTCGGTTCTAAAATCTAATGCGACCATAAAGCTTTGACTTCTTCCAGTTACTTTGAGTTTAAGAATATTGTCGTCTGACAATACTATCGGTCTGACGGTCAGATTGTGTGGTGCGAGTGGTGTAATCACGAGATTTCCTGAGCCAGGCACAATAATAGGACCTCCGGCACTTAGCGAGTAAGCCGTTGAGCCAGTTGGAGTGGCAATAATTAATCCGTCTGCCCAGTATTTGTTTAGTAGTTCGTCATTCATATATACATCCACTGATATCATTGCACTTGAGTCTCGTTTTTGAACTGTTATCTCGTTGAGAGCATAATTTTGCTCTGCAAACAGACGATTGTCGGTAATTAATTCTATTAAAGTTCGTTGCTCGATGGAGTAGTTTTTTTTGATAATATTATCTATTGCATCAGATATTTCTTCTTTGGAGATGTATGCGAGAAACCCTAATCTTCCGCTGTTGATACCAACAATAGGCGTCTGTGATATTTTTGCATAGCTGACGCATTTTAAAAACGTTCCATCTCCACCGATGCTAAAAATTAAATCTACATTTCGGGGGAAATTATCTACCGAGTCGAAGACTTCACTAATTTTTGGTTCAAAGAACAAATGTTCGCGTATATATTTTAAGAATTCGTCATAAACAATAATCGTTACCTTATTCTTGTTTAATTTTTCAAAGATTTTGTAAATAGCATCACTGAAGCTATCGTCAAAAGTCTGCCCAAAGATTGCTATTTTCATAAATTAGCGATATTAAAAAAAATTAATAATTTGCGTCTAAAATTTTCTTTCGTAATTTGATAATATCTTCTTTTGTGTCGGGATATTTTCCTCCATATATTGCTTTTTCCCATTCTCCGTACATAGGATTTGGCAGCATAATATATTTTGTCCCAAACTTATCTTTATTTTCGGTGACAATATCAATTCCGAGATTTTGTTGTCTGTCGGCAAATATTTCGTCGAAATCTCTAAGATTGTCTCCTACTAATAAAAGAATTTCGTATTGTTCGTCAACTTTACTTCGGCGTATAGTTTTGTCGCTATTTTTTTGCTCTCTAAAAAGTAAATGTTGCTCGTCTGCAAATGGCAGCCCTTCGTTAATAAGATTCTCCATCGTCTTATTTACTTCGTCGGCGTCTCTATTAGAAATATAAAATACTTCTACATTCTTTGATTTAGCATAATTTAAAAATTCTACTGCTCCGGGCAATGCTTTAGCTTTAGCTAAATTAGTCCATTGTTTCCACGTATCTAATGCGTAAGTTTGTTGCATCTCAATTAATTTTGCTTGGTATGGGCTGTTATCTAATATAGTTTCGTCTACGTCCACAATAACGGCTTTTTTCTTATCTCCTTTGTAATCAGCAAGATTTTTATCCAGCGCTAATTTAGCGAGATTATAAGCTTGCCAATAGCAAGCTTGCATTTCAGCACTTTTTTGGAACCAGACAACGGTCATCACAAGTTGCTCGGCTTCTGAAAAAGTTGCAGTGTCTGTTACATCTTTTTGATTATCAGCAGCATTATATTTACATGCATTAAAAAGAAATATAACAATTAAACAGTATAATAACTTGTTTTTCATATTGACATAAAAATATAGATATAAAACTTTGTGCAAAATAAAACAAAAAATCTTTTTTTCAAAATAAAAAAGTGTTTTTTTTTTATTTATTTTGCAAAAGTCATTTTTTCTTGTCTTTAAAACCTACCAATGCTCCCATAGCTGTTCCGTATAACGAAAAGTAACTACCCGCAGTGCAAAGAGTTACCCCTCAAATGTTTCAAATTTTGCACTTTCTCTCAAAAATGCACCAATGTTTCAATTCCCCTGCCGCAGCTTTGCATTGTCGGGTATTACATGTTATGAAATTTTTTTTTTATTTCAACAAGATAATACTATGGGAATTGTTATATTTTTCACTTTCAACCCTGATAATATATTTTCCTGTTTGTAATTCATTAGATTTAGTCCATTTTATATCGTGTCTGCCTTTTTTGAAATTACTATCGGTTACGATTCCCATTGATTTTCCGTTAATGTCGTAAATTGTTATTTTTAAATGTGAATCTTCTGGTAGAAACAAGTCAATATTTGATAGCGTAAAATAATGGTGACTAAACACGCTATTTATTTTATTTTCA
>DYQJ01000433.1 GCA_020719345.1 Draconibacterium orientale
TCGTTTTTTGACTATAATGTTTTGTTGTATAAGTTTTTCTCTTGCTTGTAAACAAGCTGAAACAAGTGGGGATCCTAATGTAAATGAAAATGATGCAGGAACAAGTAGTAGCAATGGTGAAGATTGCCATTTATCTAAATGCAAATCTAAGAATTGTAGCTATAAAGAAGGTGGAGAAAATGGAGGTGTACATGGAGGTGCAGCTAATTATACAACTATAACATACACTAAAATGGAAAATTGTAAAACATGTAAACCTTGTGGAAGCGGTTTTAAAAAAATTAGAGATTATACATATTGCAAAAATAATGAAAAAAATCAAGATGATTGTGCAGGTCTATAAAAAAAGAATAAATTATAAATAAAGGATTTTTTATGAAACATTTAGGTTTTTGTTCGTCGTTGTGCTTATTTACAGGTGTTTTTTTTGCGTGTGCAAAACAAAATACTACATCTACAACTTCTAACACCCCAGCTAATAGTGTAGAGGAGGCTAAACAATCAGAGGCTGGTGTAGAAGCAGAAATGTCTGCGCCGATGATTGATGAAAATACAGCCGCTAATATGGTTGTTTTACCTGAAGATTATGAAGAAAAAGTTAATGAGGATAACTTAACTTACAAAGCAGAACCTGTGGTTAACACACCAAGTGTTACGAGTGAAGAAATCAAAGCGAATAATCCTGATTTTACTGAAATAAGTAATGGTACTTATGCGGTTATGGATAAATATGTTGAACCTGAGACAAATTCTCCAACTGATAGTTGTGTTTATCCAACTAAATATTATTTATCATCTAGCGGTAATGATACTAATACTGGTATAAGTATTGATAAACCATGGAAAACTATTGCTAGAGTTAATAAAGAAAAACTTCCTAATAACTCTTGTGTATTGTTTAAAAGAGGGGAAAGTTTCACAGGTAGCATTGCTACATATAAATTCCCTAAAAATATTGTTTTTGGAGCATATGGTACTGGTAAAAAACCTATTATTTATGGAAGTACATTAATTGCTGATTGGAAACCTCCTACTAAAACAAAATTGCCTTTGGGAATATATGAAGCCACTCTTCCAAC
>DYQJ01000266.1 GCA_020719345.1 Draconibacterium orientale
AGAGTTTCGCAAAGAAAAAAGTGTAACCTACTTTTAAGCGGTTATGAAAGATGCCCTAAATTTGCTAAAAAAATAAAATAATTATAAGATAATTTGTATTTTTACAAAAAAGACAATTATGAAAATAGATAAACGATATATTATCAATACTCTGATAAGTAATAAACCAATAATTTCGAATTTTGGGATTTCTCAAATAGGGTTATTTGGCTCTTACGTGAGAAATGAACAAAATGAAAAAAGTGATATTGATATTTTTGTAGATTTTCAGCCACAGAAAGAAACATTTGATAATTTTATAGAATTTTGTTTTTTTCTTGACGATTTATTTAATGGTATTAAAGTAGAAGTTGTAACAAAAAACGGTTTAAGTCCAATAATTGGACCAAAAATTTTAAAAGAAGTAGAATATGTCTAAATCACCAATTGATTATTTAACTCATATTTTGATTGAATGTGAATATATTGAAAATGCTCTAAAAGACGTAGATTTTGAAAAATTCATTGAAGACGAAACACTTAAAAGAGCCATTGTTAGAAGTTTAGAAATAATTGGAGAAGCCACTAAACAAATTACAGCCGATTTAAAATATAAATGGAGTAATATAAAATGGCGAAATATTGCAGGAATGCGAGATAAATTAATTCACGATTATGTTGGAGTTAATTATTCAATAGTTTGGGATGTCGCAAAAAATAGAATACCTGAATTAGTTATCCAAATAAATGGAGTTATTGAAAACGAAAAAGATAAATTTGCATAACATATACTAAAACTACAAAGATTTTATTATTTGAGTAACTATTTAGCACCTATTTTTACGACAATCCCTCTTTTAGCGGAAAATAAGCGTCATATTTTTTGTGTCTAATATTGCTAACTTATTGTTATATTTATTGTTAGTAAGCGAAGGAATAGAATACGCTGTTTTCTGTGAAGTATTTATTTGCTGTATCTCTACCATTACATTTTTGAAAGCCGAGTTAAAAAAAGATAACAACGAAAATTTTGATTTGCTGCTTATCAGTGGCTGAAACGGATGCAAATGACCAAAAATACTACATGCACAATTATTTTCTGAGATAAAATTGAAATGCTTATTCATATCTCTCTCAAAAAAAGGAAATTTACGGTTGCTACCTGTAAAATTAGGATAGATAAAATGGGAGAATAAAATATTGGTTTCTTCTAATTTTAGTATTTCATATTCTTTTAAGCTGTTCAGATATTCTATATTTTTTGGGGATAGGTTATGTGGAGATTCGTCTTCGTATAGCCAGACTTTTGATGCTAATAGATTTCGTTTTTGAAAGGTAGATAGTTCAAACCAATATTCCGGATATTTCGTATTTGCTTTATATACAGGCAGTTTACCAATGGCATTGAGGTCGTGATTCCCTATGGTTACGATGTCACAATTACGCTTTATTATGTTCACGCATTCTTCGGCATCTCGGGTGTCAATGTAGTCGTAATACGATTTGCTGTATCCCACGATATCTCCGAGACACACTATGATGTCGCAGCTCAATTTCTCAAAAGATATAATACACTTTTTTAGAGTGATTATATCTTCGTGAATATCAGTTATGATTGCGATTTTCAATTTATTTCTTAATAATGTTTATTTGTTCTTGCAACGAGAATATTTTATTTTGAGCATCACTTAGTTTTTTTCTTTCGGCGTCAATAACTTTTTCGGGAGCATTTTTAACAAATTTTTCGTTCTCTAATTTCCTTTGAACCGCGGTTATAAATCCTTGAAAATAATCTATGTCCTTGTTCAACTTAGCAATTTCTTCTTCTATGTTGATGCAATTTTCGAGTGGCACAAAATATTCGGTATCTTTATTAAGAAAAGAAACTGACATAGTTTGCTTGTCTTCAACAATTTCTAAGTTACATAAATTGCAACTTTTGGCGAGGATAGAATTTAAAAAGTCAAAATATCCTTCTTTTCCGGTTTTTATTTTTAAACTAATGGCGTCTTTGTTCGGGATATTTTTTTCTTGTCGAATTTTTCGTATTTCAGTTATAATTTGCTTTAACTCGTCGAAGCAAACAATTATATCGTTGTCATACTCTTCGGATTTAGGCATATTTTGTAGCATAATCGTTTCTCCTTGATTACGTTTTTCTAAGAGTTGCCATATTTCTTCGGTAATAAAAGGCATAAACGGGTGTAATATTTTCAATAATTTATCAAAAAAGACGACTGTTTTTTGTAGCGTTATTTTATCTATCGGTTTTTGATATTGCGGTTTTATAATTTCAAGATACCATGACGCAAACTCATCCCAAAATAGTTTATAAGCGGTCATCAGCGCATCAGATAGTCTGTACTCTTTAAAATATTGATTAATATTTTCTATATTTTTATTTAATACTTGTTCAAACCATTGAATCGCAGTTTTGGCATAAATTGGTTGTTCTATTTCTTGGTCTATTTCCCAACCGCTGATGAGTCTAAATGCGTTCCACATTTTGTTGGCAAAATTTCTTCCTTGCATTGGCAAATCATCGGTGTAAATCATGTCGTTTCCGGCAGGTGAACATAATAACATACCTACTCTTACTCCGTCTGCGCCGTATTGTGCTATCAATTCAAGAGGTTCGGGAGAATTTCCGAGAGATTTGGACATTTTCCTGTGTTTCAAATCTCTGACTATACCATGTAAATAAACATTTGTAAAAGGTTTATGTCCGGTGAAATGATAACCTGCAATAATCATTCGTGCTACCCAAAAGAATAATATTTCGGGCGCCGTAATTAAATCATCGGTAGGATAATAATATTTGTAGTCGGGATTTTCCGGTTCATTTATTCCGTTAAAAACAGAGATGGGCCAAAGCCATGATGAAAACCAAGTATCTAATACGTCTTGGTCTTGCGTCAGATTTTCGGCGGTAAGCGATTGATTATTAGTTTTTTCGCGAGCTATTTGGACTGCTTTTTCTAATGTTTCGGCGATTACATATTCGTTTGTTTGATTTATATAATAAACCGGTATTCGGTGTCCCCACCATAGTTGTCGTGAGATGCACCAGTCTTTAACATTTTCCATCCAGTGTTTGTACGTGTTTACATATTTTTCCGGATATATTTTAATTTCGCCGTTAATCACTGCATTTAAAGCGGGTTGCGCTATTTCCTGCATTTTAAGAAACCATTGTAAAGATAGTTTTGGTTCAATGACCGCAAAGCTTCGTTCCGAGTATCCAATTTTATTTGTATAATCTTCTATTTTAGAGATATATTGGTTTTCTTGGAGTGTTTTTATCATCATCTCTTTTGCCTCGAATCTGTCCATTCCCACAAAAATTTGAGCATTTTCATTTAACGTTCCGTTGTCTTGGAAGATGTCTATTGTTTGTAAATTGTGTTTAATACCGAGTGCATAGTCGTTGATGTCGTGTGCGGGCGTGACTTTAAGACATCCGGTACCAAATTGTATATCAACATATTCATCTTCTATTATCGGAATGACTCTGTTAATAAGCGGGACTATAGCTTTTTTGTCTTTCAAGTGCGTATATCTTGTGTCATTGGGATTAATACAAATGGCAGTATCTCCCAAAATAGTTTCTGGTCTTGTAGTTGCAATAGTTATCCAGTCGTCTTGTCCTTCTATTTTGTATTTTATGTAATAAAGTTTAGATTGTTCTTCTTTATAAACAACTTCTTCATCCGATACTGCGGTCATTGCTTTGGGGTCCCAATTAACCATTCTTATACCTCTGTAAATTAGCCCTTGATTAGCAAGTTCAATAAACACTTTGATTACGCTGTCCGAAAGGTTTTTGTCCATTGTAAATGCAGTCCT
Organism: Draconibacterium orientale; assembly: GCA_020719345.1. GTDB lineage: Bacteria > Bacteroidota > Bacteroidia > Bacteroidales > DYQJ01 > DYQJ01. The sequence goes on from DYQJ01000266.1 coordinate 3,826, forward strand.
GTCCCAATCGCATGATGCTCCAAGTTTTTTTAATTGGTCGAGAATTATGCCTCCATGTTTTTCTTTCCACTGCCATGCGTGACTTAAAAATTCTTCTCTTGATAGGTCAGCTTTATTGATGCCTTCGCTTTTTAATTTGTTTACTACTTTTGCTTCAGTGGCAATAGATGCGTGGTCGGTCCCGGGTACCCAGCAGGTGTTGAGTCCGAGCATTCTTGCTCGTCTGATTAACACATCTTGAATAGTGTTGTTGAGCATGTGTCCCATGTGTAACACGCCGGTGACATTAGGTGGCGGTATAGAAATACAATATTTTTGACGCTCGTCGGGGATAGAATTAAAAAACTTATTTTCCATCCAATAAAGATACCATTTTTCCTCTATTTCTTGAGGCGAATACTTACTCGGAATTTCCATATATAAAAATTATTTTTGTTTTATTTGTTACATGTTATATTTGTTTTCATTTTCATCACCGCTAATTTCAGTTTCTGTTAAATTGTTATTTTTAAATACATTGCATTGTGTAAAAAATGTAAATATTAGGTAAAAGAGTAATAATAATAATAAAAAATGTCATAATTATGTTATTTAAATTGTTGTTTTACATCTTTTGGTTTCAAAGTTAATCAATTATTTTCAATATTTTGTGCATTTTGTAATGTTTTTTATTATTATTAATGTGTATTAATGTATATATCAAATTATCAGTTACTTCTGTTTTTGATTTTGTAAGTGGATTTATAGTTATTTCAAGTGTATCTCTGCCGAAAATATAATACAGAACTATTCCTTCAGGTTAATTGATTATTATTTGTAAGTCCAAAAAGAGATATTTCAGCAAGAACTTAATGAATTATGGCATGTTTCATTTATTAGGTTACACTTCTTTGCGAAACTTTGCGTTTTTACCTTTGCGAGACTCTGCGTGAAATATTTGATTATCAATTTCTCGCAGAGTTTCGCAAAGAAAAAAGTGTAAACTACTTTTAAGCAGTTATGAAAAAAGTTATGTCAAAAAATGTGAATCAAAGATATGTCAAAAAAGATGAAATGAAGT
>DYQJ01000434.1 GCA_020719345.1 Draconibacterium orientale
TCCGTCTGTTTCCCAATTTATATCTGTTGCGTATAATTGTTTTTTCATAATTATTATATATTATGCTTACTAGCTATATTCTACGCGTTCATTATTGTACCGTCATCTAGGAAGGTATATTCGTTGGCTTCGCAAGTATTAGCAAAACTTTCTTCGCTTGTTTGATATTCTATTTCTTCATAGCCCATTTCTTCAAGTTTTTTACATATAGAAACATACACAGCGTCAAATGACTCATACTCACTGTCGTCTATTTCGTTTAGATTGTTATTTCTGTTCATAGAAAAGGTCTTGCTGTTTTCGTGATAATAATTTCCACTATGGGTAATAGTTATCGTGTAATCTTTCCAGATAAATGACCCTATAAAACATACACCATCGCCTTGGCAATTAGATAGAGAGTAGTAAAGTTTAGTTTCGCCAGTCTCTGTCATATTGTTTTCTTTTAAGAGAGTTGATAATTCTTCTTGTAAGAGTCCTTTTAAAAAGGGATATTCGCTCGTTGCGTCGTTAAAGGTTTCTCTTGCTTTTTGTTTTGCCTTCTCTGATAATTCGTTAAAATTGTAAAGATTATATTGTTTTATTATTGTTTTCATATAATTTTTGTTTTAATTCTCTTAATCTAAAATATTTATAATACTAATAATTTATAATACTATAACACTATACCAATAAGATAATGTTGAAACCCAACCAACCAAAACACCAAAGACCAACCCGATAACAAAACCCCCGACCCATTTTTTTATCAAGCTTTGTTTATAATCCTCTAACTGTTTTTTACTCATCATATTTTTATTTAATTATGAGGTATTAAATATCCTCTTACTAATAATTATACTACTGTCTTTTAAGTCCGCAAGTAAAGTTATCAACAGTTAGACGATATGATATAAAAAGTTTAACTTGTCAAGTTTATGCCAAATCTTTTACCCTAGCACACTTTTAAACTAAACGCAAATCATTGACACGAAACACAACTTGACATAACATAGCATATATGCTATAATACAACTCATGAATAATGAGCTATCCTTACTAGAAGACAATACAAAAAACAAGATAAGGACT
>DYQJ01000036.1 GCA_020719345.1 Draconibacterium orientale
ACTTGTCATGTATATTGCTCTGCGGTTGTGACATCTCTTTTTTTTTACAAAATTAAAGCTTTTATTTTGTAAAAACAATTTTTTATTGCAATTTTTTTATAAGAATTGTATTTTTTTATTATCTTTGCTTTTGATAACGAGATTTTTCAAAAAAAGAGTAAAATAATAATTTTATTTTATTCAAATATTTGATTTTTAGGTTGTTACAAAAAATAAATTGTTTATAATTTATTTTTATTATTATAAAAATCTTTAAAAAGTTCCACGTGGAACAATTAATTAAAAAAAATAAAGAACATTATGAAAATACAAGGTAGAATCGTTGATATTATCAGTAGAGAGATTTTTAATGCCGAGTTGCAAGTAGAAGGTAATAAAATAGTAAGTATTACAAAAACTGACCAAGAGTTTACTAATTTTATTTTGCCTGGTTTTATTGATGCGCATATTCATATAGAAAGTTCCATGCTTGTGCCTTCCGAATTTGCGAGAATTGCGGTTAAACACGGTACCGTAGCGACAGTCTCGGACCCGCATGAAATAGCAAATGTTTTAGGTAGCAAAGGGATAGATTTTATGTTGGACAATTCTAAAACAGTGGAGTTCAAATTCTTCTATGGTGCGCCGTCGTGTGTGCCTGCTACTTTTTATGAAACTTCCGGTTTCACGATAGATAGCCAACAAATAGAAGAACTTTTTAAAGAAAAGAACTTGAAATTTTTGTCGGAAATGATGAACTTTCCAGGAGTAATAAATGAGCATAGTGAAGTTCTTAATAAAATTGAAATAGCTAAAAAATATAATCTACCCATAGACGGACATGCGCCGCGTCTGTATGGTGATGCCCTAAAAAAATATGCGCAAGCCGGAATTACTACCGACCATGAATCTGCTAATATAGAAGAAGCCGTAGAAAAGATAAAACTCGGTATAAAACTTCTCATACGTGAAGGGAGTGCCGCCAAAAATTTTGATTCGCTTTATAAAATTTTAGAATTATATCCGGACAACGTAATGTTATGTTCTGATGATTTGCACCCGGATGACTTGTTGAAAGGGCATATCAATATACTTGTAAAAAAGCTCTTAAAATTAAATTTTGACATATTTACTGTACTTAGGGCTGCTACTTACAACCCGAATATACATTATAATCTTAATGTAGGTATGTTGCAAGTAAATGATTATGCCGATTTTATTGTTGTAGATAATCTCGAAAATTTTAATATTTTGCAGACATATATAAATGGTAATCTTTGTTATGGTGCGGAAAAAATGCTTATTAATACTATTAAACCTTTGCCATTAAATAATTTTGAAGCTGATTATATCACTGAAAACGACATAAAAGTGCATGCCGAAACTAATAAAATAAATGTCATAGAATGTTTTGACGGACAATTGACTACTAATAAGAACGTTTTTGATGCCAAAATAATAGATAATTCTGTTGTTTCAGATATAGAAAATGACATTCTTAAATTGGTTGTCATTAATAGATATGCAGAAAAAGCTAAACCTTCGGTAGCTTTTATTAAAAACTTTAACCTTAAAAAAGGCGCTTTTGCGACTACAATCGCACATGACAGCCATAATATTATTGCCGTAGGAACATCGGATGCTGAAATAATGAATGTGGTAAATAGACTAATTTTCAATAAAGGCGGAATAGTTGTCTCTGACCAAGAGAATATTTATGACCTCAGACTAAATATCGCAGGATTAATGTCAGATGAAAATTGCGAAGAAGTGGCAGATAAATACAGTAAATTAAATAAAGTCCTTAGACGAATGGGCGCAAATTTTAATTCGCCTATAATGACGCTGTCTTTTATGTCTCTGCTTGTCATACCAGAGATAAAACTCGGAGATAAATTCTTGTTTGATGTTAAAAATTTTAAACCAATGTCACTATTTGTAAAATAAATTTACTATGAATAGGGGAGAGTATCTGAAAAACTTAATTATTAATCTGCCGCATTCACCCGGAGTATATCAATATTTTGATAAAAATAATGAGATAATTTACATCGGCAAAGCTAAGAATTTGCGAAAACGAGTGTATTCGTATTTCTCTAAAAATAATGATAACTTAAAAACTCGGATTCTCGTTAAAAATATAGCAGATATTAAGCATCTCGTGGTAGCCACCGAAAACGATGCTCTCCTCCTTGAAAATAACTTGATTAAAAAATATCGTCCAAGATATAATGTCCTCTTAAAAGATGATAAATCATACCCTTGGATAGTTATCAAAAAAGAAGCGTTTCCGAGAGTTTTTTTTACCCGAACTCATGTTAAAGACGGCTCAGAATACTATGGACCATATACTTCTTTACACATGGTCAGAACTATATTAGACTTATTGAAACAACTCTACAAGCTGAGAAGCTGTAAATTATTCTTAATTCCAGAAAAAATTAAAAAGAACAAATTTAAAGTTTGCTTAGAATATCATATTAAAAATTGCAAAGCGCCATGTATAGGACTTGAAACCGAAGAAAACTATATTACTTATATCAATGAGATACGTAATATTTTGAAAGGTAATATTAATGTCGTGGTCTCGCATCTGCGAGATAAAATGATTAATTACGCAAATATTTTTGATTACGAAAATGCTCAGATACTCAAAGAAAAACTCTTACTATTAGAGAAATATCAAAGCAAATCAACTATTGTCAATCCTAAACTTACTAATGTAGATGTTTTTTCTTATCTTGATGACGAAAAATTTGCCTTTATTAATTATATCAAAGTCATCGACGGTAATATTGTCTCGGCGAAATCTTTTGAGGTAAAGAAGAAATTAGATGAAACGAAAGAGCATATCTTGTCCCTCGCCATAGCAGAAATCCGAACCTCAGAAAATGAGAACTTACAAACTGCTAACGAGATAATTATTCCGTTTGCAATAGACTTAGAATTAGATAAAATAAAACTCGTCGTCCCGCAAATAGGTGACAAGAAAAAATTATTAGACTTCTCGGAACGAAATTTGAAATATTATAGGATGGAGAAATTAAAACAGAAAGAAAATCTCGACCCTTTCAAGCACGTGAACCGAATATTAGAGACCATGAAAAAAGATTTGCACTTGAAAGAACTACCCGTTCATATAGAATGTTTTGACAACTCCAACACGCAGGGAACAAATCCGGTTGCCGCCTGTGTCGTCTTTAAATATGCTAAGCCAAGCAAATCCGAATATCGTAAATTTGCCATCAAAACAGTAGAAGGAGCAAATGATTTTGCCACGATGGAAGAAGTGATAGAGAGACGGTATAAAAGATTGTTAGACGAAAAGAAAGTGCCACCACAATTAATTATTGTTGACGGAGGAAAAGGACAACTCTCCGCTGCAGTCAAAAGTTTAAAAAAATTGAATTTGTACGGTAAAATTGCAATCATCGGAATAGCCAAACGATTAGAAGAAATATTTTTTCCCGAAGACCCTATACCGCTTTACTTAGATAAAAACTCGGAAACTTTGAAGATAATACAAAATGCCAGAGATGAAGCACACCGTTTTGGTATTACTTTTCACAGACAAAAACGCTCCGCCAAAATGACATTATCCGAACTATCCGATATTAAAGGAATAGGGAAATCTACGGTCAGCAAGCTACTCGCTAAATATAAATCGCTAAAAATAATCAAACAGACCGACAAACAAGAAATAGAAAAGATGATAGGTAAATCTAAAACAATTATATTGTTTAATCATTTTCAAAATACTACCGAGTAAATTAACTTTTATTATAAAACTTTGCCAAAGTTTAAAACTTTGGCAAAGTTGCCGTTTATAGTATAACTACGATTCCGGATATTCGCGATGCAGACGTTCTGCCATAGCGCGTGCCATTGCTTTACATTGTTCTAAGGAGACGTTATCGGGCGTACCTTTCGTTTCGGCAGACTCGGATATTAATTCCCAACCTATTCGTTCAGCAAATTTGTTTAATTCTTTAACTCCTGCTTTGTTCCAGCCGGAAGAACCAAAAGTACCAAGTAAGTGATTTTGTATTTGCATTTTTTCTAATTTAGTCACCAAGTTAAGCATAGAAGGAAATAATCCGGCATTGTATGCACAGCTTCCTAATATTGTGCCTCGGTATTTCCACAAGTCTCTTAGTATGTAAGATACATGTCGTTTGGAAGCATCATAAACACGTACATTTTTGATTCCGTTTACGGCGAGCTCTCGTGCTATTGCATCTGCCATCTTTTCTGTGTTGTTATACATGGAGGCAAAAATAATTAAGACACCTTTGTCGGAAGTATAAGTTGACCATTTTTGATAATAGTGCAATAACTTAGGAATATCGGTTCGCCATACCGGACCATGAGTAGAGGCAATGTGTGTGATGTCCACATTTTTTAGTCGTTCCATTGCTTTGTCCACCATCTTGATATATTTGCCATCGCCCACGATGTTAGAGAAATATCTAAGCATCTCGTCTATATAGAACTCCAGATTTATTTCGTCGTCAAAGACTCCGCCATCTAAAGTTCCAAAACTTCCAAAGGCATCGCCGGAGAAGAGTATTTTTTCGTTAATATCATAGGTCATCATTGTTTCGGGCCAGTGTATCCAAGGGGTGATGTAAAATCTAAGCGTATGTTTGCCAAGCGATATTTCTGTTCCTTCTTCTACTATTATTTGGCGGGAATGTTCTTTGTAGAAACCACGTAAAAGATTGAACGTTACTTTGTTGCCGATGATGGTGATATTAGGATATCTGTTCACCACAGCACGTATGCCGGCAGAGTGGTCTGGCTCCATGTGATTAATAATCAAATAGTCCACATCTCGGTCACCGATGGTGTTTTCTATTTGTCCTATAAAGTCTTCCACAAAATTCTTATCTACGGTATCAATGAGGGTTATTTTCTCATCTACTATTAAGTAAGAATTGTAAGCTACCCCGTTTTCAAGGGGCCAATAGTTTTCAAAAAGATGTAGTCGTCGCTCATTAGCGGTCAATAAGTACACATTTTCTTTAATATTGATTGTTCTCATTTTTATATATGTTAATTAATTATTTTTTCTTTCTCTTTATGATAAATATCTATAGCTACGATGATAGAAATGAAAGTCCAGAAGGGAACAGCAAGTTTGTCGGTGTCCAAGAAATTGTTTAGTGTCCCATGCACAAAATAAGTTATGAGTCCTAACGTGATGGACAATGACAAAGCTTTTATGTCGCGATTGGTAGCGATTCTATAATTTTTTATGCCGGTAATGATAGTAAAAATCATTATTATAATGAAAGATAGACTACCTAATATACCACTCTCGGCAAGTGGTCCTATGTATTCGCTGTGAGCATTTCCTACTTCGCCAAAATTAGTACTTATTATTGTTTTGTCTTTGGAACGTTGAAACGGAGCATATACAAAACTGTATGTCCCCGGTCCCCAGCCCAAAATGGGGTGCAAATAAAACATCTCAAAAGCACTATTCCAGCGGTTAAGACGTTCCATATTAGAGGCATCGGTAGAAATATTGGAAATAGACTGTACATGCTCGGTCAAATTATCGGAGGAGTCTTGATTGTTTTTCTCCAGACTATCTATTATTGCGTGTTGAAAGATTAAAAATGCTACTATCAAAAATGCGGCTATGCCTATCAAATATTTAAACTTTATTCTAAGAAGAACCGCTATCCATATCATTATTGCACCGATGACACTCAACCATGCCGCACGTGAGTAGGAAAGCACCAAACCTATTAGTAATAACGTAGTTAGTGCAGCAAGCAGAATTTTTAGTTTTTTAGAAGATTCTGACCATACCAAGAGTCCTACTAATACAGGCAAAAACAAGGCGAGAATGGAGCCATACGCTGTGTGGTCGTTGTAAAATGGCTGCATAACAGTATTGGCTATACTTTGGCTTAAAAAACTGTACTGTAAATGATTAAACGTAGTATAAATAATTACTACGGCAAGACCTACAGCATACAATATAATAAAATTCTTCATCCTGTCATATTCTTTAAACATCTGATTACTAAGGAAAAAGCATGGTATAACGAACCATAATCTTGAAATAAGAAATTTAAAAGAGATGACCGGTAATTCGCTTGTCATAGTAGTTAATAATATCCACAAGAAATTAAAAAAGATGGCAAGCGTAATAGGGTGAAAAAGTAATTTATTGTTGATATGCGGGTTTATTACTAATTTAATAAAAAATATTAACATTAGAATCACTAAAATTGGCTCCGTCGGTAACGACAAATCTATGCCTCGGTCACCTATAAAATAGGAGAGCTGCAACGAAAATGGTGTCAACAGTGCCACTATCATCAGAAGTTTATCATAAGCATAAACTGCTATGAATATGAACGGAAGCGCTACTGCGAAAGCACTAAAATACCACATATCTCTCATCAACGCCATGTAAAGCGAAGCCATCAAAAAGAACAGCATCACCGCGAAGAAGAAAAATTTTTGATATTTTAGTATTTTATCTATTAAGTACATAATTTATTTTGTTGATGATAAATTTGTATTCTCGGCAAACTTCTTCCTAAAATTCCTCAAAAATTCTATGAACAATAACGTAAATACTGCCATAGAAAAAGTGCCAAGTGTGCCTAATAAAATTATTAAGGAGCGCATTGGTTTATCTTTTTTGTCGGAAACGATGGCATCTTCTATAGTGAATGACAGCTTGAACTTGGTATTTAAGTTTGCCTTGATGTCTAAGATGCGGTCACGAACTTGCGAAAGCTTACCTTTTTCCATTGCCACGAAGTCTTTTAGCTTATTGTAAGTGCCACCATACTCGGAGAGAAGAGCAAATTTTTGGTCTAACATAGCACGATTGGCTGCGGTCATTGTGTTGTTGGCATATCCTTTTGCTAATGCTTCACTATAACGTTCTACTTCTAAATTGTAATCAAAAACACCAAGCTTACGATAAACATTCAATGAGTCCTCAAGACTGTTGATGCGATTTAATATGTCATCATGTTGTAATTGTAAGTGATTGTAAGTTGTCATAGTCCTTTGATAATAAGTCTCATACAAGATACTGTCTAACAAAGTGGCTATTGCATTGGCTATATTAGCAGACACCACAGGATTCTCATCGTGAACAGTGACTTGAATGGCATCAAACTTCGTCTTCTGAAAAGAAATATTAGAACTTATTTCTTCTAAAACAGCGGTCTGAGCATACACATAATCTTCTTCTATTTCATAATGCGAGTAAAGGTCAAATTTCTCTATTAATTTCATCTTTAAATTATTGGACTCTAATACTTGCAATATATGTTCGGTTTTTGTCTCTTCACCAAATTCTAACAGGTCATATCCGCCCCAATCTTTGAGCATCGTCTTTGAATTTGACCCTATCACTGACGAATATAAAACTACTGTGGACTTATAAAGCGGCGGAATAAGTAATGCCACAACCAGCGAAACTACAGCTCCCAGAATAGTAACCAAAATAACAGATTTTTTCTTACTGTACAAAAATATCAATAAATCAAACAATTCGTATTTATTTTCTTTTTCCATTATATTTTTTAGTTAATTATTTTTATTAAGAAATAATTTTTTTTGCCTTTGCGACCTAAAATGTACTTATTATTAATCAAATCTTCAGAGGTAATAATGTGTTCGGCATTAGTTATCTTCTCTTGATTAATAGTTAAGCTGTTCTCTTTTATCATTCGGCGAACCTCACTCTTTGAGGGGAAAATATTGGTGTGGCTTGCCAGCAATTCTATTATATTGACACCTTGATGTATTGTCTGCGCTTCTACTTCGGCAGTAGGCACTCCTTCAAAGATATTTAAAAATGTCTTTTCGTCAAGCTTAGAGATGCTCTGACGTGTTCCTTTTCCAAATAAGATGTTCGCTGCCTCCATCGCAGTTAAATACTCGGACTCACTATGAACCATTGTTGTTATTTCTTTTGCCAAACGATTTTGCAAAATCCTAAGATGCGGAGACTCTTTGTGTTGCAATATAAGAGTTTCAACATCGTCCTGTGTTAAATCGGTAAAAATTTTAATATATTTTTCGGCATCTTCATCGGAAGTATTTATCCAGAACTGACAAAATTCGTAAGGAGAGGTGAGCTCGGAGGAAAGCCATACATTACCTTTTTCTGTTTTGCCAAACTTAGAACCATCTGATTTAGTGATAAGTGGACAAGTAAGTGCAAAAGCTTCGCCTCCGCTAATCCTTCGTATCAGCTCTATGCCCGTAGTGATATTTCCCCACTGGTCAGAGCCACCCATCTGCAATTTACAATTATGATTTTGATAGAGATACAAAAAATCGTAACCTTGTACCAATTGATACGTAAACTCGGTGAACGAGAGTCCCGCCTTAGATTCTTCGGACATACGTTTTTTTACGGAGTCCTTTGCCATCATGTAATTGACTGTTATATGTTTTCCCACGTCACGAATAAAGTCAAGAAAACTAAATTTACTCATCCAATCGTAGTTGTTCACAAGGACTGCTGCATTTTCGGAGATGTCATTAAAATCTAAAAATTTAGCAAATTGGAGACGAAGGGCGGCTTGATTTTTTCGCAACACCTCTTCATTAAGAAGATTTCGCTCCTCCGAACGTCCCGAAGGGTCACCTATCATTCCGGTTGCTCCGCCAAGAAGGAGAATCGGCTTGTGTCCTGATTTTTGAAAATGTTTGAGCATCATTATAGAAACAAGATGTCCAATATGTAAGGAGTCTGCTGTCGGGTCAATGCCTACGTATGCAGTAGTTTTTTCTTTTGATAACATCTCGTCTGTGCCGGGCTTTATATCGTGAATCATGCCTCGCCATTTCAATTCTTCAATAAAATTCATATATCTTTAAAATTAATCTTTTTTTAGTTTATACAAAATAAAATCTTTTTTATAAAAAATAAAGAGGCACAATTTTGGAAAAAATGATATTATTCTCCACATCGCACCTCTTTATTTAATTAAAGCGTTTACTGCTTATTTGCCAGTCTCTAAAAAATCGGTCACTGAAATAGTGGCTTTAACATATTTCAAGTTTTCAAATTTACCTTCAGTGATAACAACTTTTTCGGTGCCGGCTAAATCGGTAGACAAAGTAAATGAGAAGGTTCCGGAAATTTTTGACTTCTCTGTGTCCACTTCGGTAATAGTAATTTTACCACTACGTCCTATGTACTTTTTGGATTCAGTTCCGCTAATTCCGTTAGGAAAATAGATAGCGCCACATTGCATAGTAGTACCTGACAAAGCTACCGCTAAGTCATATTCTTTGGCTTCTGTACCGCGCACAAGTAAAGACAAATAAGCGCCATCTTGGGTAGAGGCACCGGTGGTAGCAACTATCAAGAAACCATCGCCCAAGTCGGTTGCACCCATTGTTATTAATCTGAATAAAGATGTCCACGTAGAGCCATCCATTTTACAACTCAACGAAGGCAATTCTTCTTTTTTACAACCATTCAACAACACTAATGACAAAATTATTGCAGTAAACAACACACTGAAACTTCTTTTCATAAAATAAAAATTAGAGGTTTAATAAAATATTTGCAAAGATATAAAAAAAAATTATACTTTTACAAAATAAGTAAAAAAAGATAAAATTTTTTATATATATTTTACTTTGTTATTTATTTTTTTTGTTAATTTTGTCAAATAAAAAGATTTTCCGATGAGCGCTATGTTTCAAAGAACAGAGATATTGTTTGGCAAAGAAAAAATGAACAAACTCACACAACTGAAGGTCATTATTTTTGGGGTTGGAGGAGTAGGGAGCTGGTGTGCAGAAAGCTTGATTCGTAGTGGAATACAATATCTTACAATCGTGGACTCCGACAGAGTTTGTATAACAAATATAAACAGACAACTGCAAGCTACCTGCGCTACAATAGGCGAGGTAAAAGTGGACGTCCTGAAAAAACGTCTCCTAGAAATTAATCCCAAAGCCGAAATTTGTGCGATACAAAAAATTTATAGCCGACAAAATTATGCAGAATTTCAATTAGAGAATTACGACTTTATTATAGACGCAATAGATAGTATAGACTGCAAAATACATCTTATTCACACCGCGACATCTTTGAATGCTACATTCTTCTCCTCACTTGGAGCTGCTTTGAAAATTGACTCTACAAAAATACGAGTAGAACATTTTAACAAGATTAAGGGATGCCCGCTCGGAAGGTTAATAAGAAAACGTATGAGAAGACAACAAATCCCCATCGGAGATTTCTTATGTGTTTATAGCGAAGAAGTTTTAGACAATATGCCAACAGAAACTGCTTGCGGAACAACTAAATGTCTCTGTCCTAAAAATAATCACCAAGAAACTAATGAAGAGGAAAATAATCATGAGGAAAATAATCATGAGGAAAATAATCATGAGGAAAATAATCATGAGGAAAATAATCATGAGGAAAATAATCAGGAGGAAAATAATCAGGAGGAAAATAATCAGGAGGAAAATAATCATGAGGAAAATAATCATGAGGAAAATAATCATGAGGAAAATAATCAGGAGGAAAATAATCATGAGGAAAATAATCATGAATGGTGCAGTAAAAAAGCGGTCATCAATGGCTCATTAGTGCATATCACAGCAATTTACGGATTCACGCTTGCGGGACTGGTCTTAAATAAAATATATAACGAAAGTTAAAAAATATATATCATGCTAATCTCTGCCGCTATAATAACCTTTAACGAGGAAAAAAATATTGAACGTTGTTTGAAATCAATTATTAATATAGTAGATGAGATAATCGTGGTGGACTCTTTTTCTACAGACCGAACCGAAGAGATTTGCAAAAGATACAATACTTTGTTTATAAAGAACAAATTTGAAGGACACATACAGCAAAAAAACTTCGCCATGAATAAATGTAAACACGACTACGTTTTATCTTTAGATGCAGACGAAGAACTGACTGCCGAGCTGCAAGACAAAATTCTTTTTTACAAACAACAAATCACTGACTACGATGCCTATATTTTCAAACGGCTGACTAATTTTTGTGGAAAATGGGTAAAACACTCAGGATGGTACCCCGATTATAAAATTCGGCTGTGGAACAAAAAAATGGGAGAGTGGGGCGGCGAAAATCCGCATGATACGGTGATAATGAACAAGAACAGTAGACAAAAGAAAATCGCAGCAGATATTTTGCACTATTCGTTCTATTCTATAGAAGAACATATAACACAAATAAATAAATTTTCTACTATCAAAGCCGACAATCTTTTTCGTAAAAATAAGAACGCTTACCTGTTAGAGATGCTTTTTAATCCTATAGTCAAATTTGTAAAGACTTTTATTTTTAAATGCGGATTCTTAGATGGTTTTTACGGACTTGTCATCGCATTGAACTCGGCTTTTTCTAATTATTTGAAATTGATTAAATTATATAACAAACAAAAATATGCAAGACGAAATAAAAAATAGCTTAGAAGTACTGAAACGAGGCGGAGTAATTTTGTATCCGACAGACACCGTCTGGGGACTCGGATGCGATGCAACTAATTTTGACGCCGTAGAGAGAATATTTAAAATAAAAAAGCGAAACGATACCAAATCTATGCTCGTCCTGTTAGACGATATAAAGAACTTAGAATTATATGTAAATGAAATACCTTCTATGGCATATCAACTGATAGAGCTGACCACCACACCGCTAACTATTATCTACCCCGAAGCTGTGAATCTTGCACAAAATCTCATCGCCGAAGATAAAACCATCGGCATTAGAATTACCACAGATAACTTTTGCAAGACCCTGATAAGTAAATTTCGTAAGCCAATAGTCTCCACATCTGCTAACATCAGCGGAGAGCCGACTGCCGCCAATTTTAAAGAAATTTCAAACGAGATAAAACAAGCAGTGGACTATATTGTCAATCTAAGACAGAACGAAACTACCAAAGCCAAGCCCTCTTCTATAATTAAGCTCGGTATTAATAACGAGATTTTAATTATTAGAAAATAATTTTTTATTATATTAATTAAAATATGGTAAACTAATTAAATATTTTTAGATTTGCAAAAATTATTAGATATGGAATTTACAGCCCGAAAAATAGCAGATATATTAAAAGGAACGGTCATAGGTGATGACAACGTAATGGTCTCCCGAATCTCTAAAATAGAGGAAGGCGAAAAAGGTAGTATAACGTTTTTTGCTAATCCTAAGTACACTAACTATTTATACAGCACACGAGCTTCTATTGTGCTGGTGGACAATAATTTTGTATCCGAATATCCGCTACAACCTACACTTATAAAAGTTGAAAATCCGTACGTAGCATTAGCCATTTTGATGGAGTTTTACAATAATGTAAAAGATAATCAAGGTATTTCGGAACTCTGTTTTGTGGCAAAAAATGCTAAGACCGCAGATAATGTCTTCATCGGAGCATTTACTTATATTTCTGAAAATGTTGTCATAGAGAAAAACGTCAAAATATATCCGCAAGTATTCGTTGCTGATAATGTTGAAATAAAGGAAAATACAATTATTTACCCGGGAGTCAAAATATATTCGGACACAAAGATAGGAAAAAATTGCATTATCCATGCAGGGACAGTCATCGGAAGTGATGGCTTCGGTTTCGCACCGGATTCTAATAATAATTATGTTAAAATACCGCAAATAGGTAATGTAGTGATAGAAGATGACGTAGAAATAGGTGCTAATGTGACAATAGATAGAGCTACAATCGGCTCAACAATAATTCGTAGAGGTGTGAAATTAGATAATCTTATTCAAGTAGCACACAACGTAGAAATAGGAGAGAACACCGTTATCGCAGCACAAAGTGGTATCTCCGGCTCTACTAAGCTGGGCAAAAATATGATGGTAGGAGGACAAGTTGGGTTTGCAGGACATCTAAAAGTGGCAGACGGCGTTAAAATAGGCGCACAGTCCGGAATAAATTCTAATGTCAATCAAGAAAACGAGGTACTCTTTGGCTCACCGGCATTCAAACTTAGTGAATATAAAAGGTCGGCTGCTATTTTTAAAAATCTACCAGAACTTCGTAAACAAGTATTAGATTTGGAAAATCAGGTGCGGGAGTTAAAAAAAATCATTGAAAATAAATAATAGTTATATAGATTGTATCATTACCAAAAAAAATAACAATGTCTGAAAAACAAAAAACAATTAAAAGTCCATTCGCTTTAAAAGGAGAAGGATTGCACACCGGAGCAACAGTGGAAATTAATGTCAAACCTGCCCCGGAAAATCACGGTTATAAGTTTCAAAGAATTGATATGCAAGGTCAACCTATTATCAATGCTATAGTAGAAAATGTTGTGGACACCTCACGATGTACAACAATAGAAGAAAACGGAGCGCGAATCTCTACCGTAGAGCATATCTTGTCGGCTCTGTACGGAATGGAAATAGATAATGTCCTGATAGAAATTAACGGACCCGAGTTGCCTATATTAGATGGAAGTGCTAAATTTTATGCAGAAGAAATAGACCGAGTAGGTATAATAGAGCAAGAAGCCGAGAAAGATTTTTTTATTATTAAAAATAATATTGCTTACTCGGATGAAGAAAACGGAATAGAGCTGATGACTTTTCCTGATGCAAATCTTAGTGTTAATGTGATGATAGATTATAAATCGTCTATACTCGGTAATCAATATGCCGTTTTGTCGTCACTTGCTGATTACAAAGACCAAATTTCTGCCTGTAAGACCTTTGTCTTCCTTCGCGAGTTAGAATTTCTCTCTAAAAATAATTTAATCAAAGGCGGAAGCTTAGATAATGCTATCGTCATAATAGAAAAAGGAGTCTCGCAAGAAGAATTAGACCGTCTGGCTGATATGTTTAACAAACCGCGCATGAAAACTATTTCTAAGGGAATCCTTAACGAAAAAGACCTCATCTTTGCTAATGAACCGGCAAGACACAAACTATTAGACCTATTAGGAGACCTCGCACTTGTTGGATACCCCATTAAAGGCAAAATTTTAGCCACACGACCAGGACACGCCTCCAATGTAGAGTTCGCAAAACGAATCAAACAAGAAATAAAACGTGCAAGACTAAAAAATAACGGTATCAATTACGACATAAATAAAGAACCCGTAGCTGATATTAATAAGATAATGAAACTTTTACCGCATCGTCCACCATTCTTACTTATTGATAAAATAATTAGTATGTCCGCAAACGAGGTCATCGGAGTGAAAAATGTAACTATTAACGAACCATTTTTTATCGGACACTTTCCTTCCGAACCAGTAATGCCCGGAGTATTAGTCTTAGAAGCGATGGCACAAACAGGAGGAATCCTCGTGCTTGGAAATGTTGACGAACCGCATCTATATTCTACTTATTTCCTTAAAATAGATAAAGTTAAGTTCAAACGTAAAATTGTGCCGGGAGATACGTTGATTTTCAAATTAGAACTACTCGCACCTATAAAACGCGGTATTGTAATTATGAAAGGACAAACTTTTGTGGGAGAAAATCTCGCATGCGAAGGAGAATTAGTGGCGCAAGTTATTAAAAATAAAGTCGTTTAATTTTTTTAATTATTAGGTCATGATACATCAGTTTGCTTGTGTAAATGAAAATGCTAAAATAGATAAAAATGTTACAATAGAGCCATTTACAACTATTTACGAGGACGTAGTAATTGGTGAAAACACATGGATAGGCAGTAATGTAACTGTCATGCCCGGAACCAGAATAGGTAAAAATTGCAGAATATTCCCCGGCGCAATAATAGGAGCAATACCGCAGGATTTGAAATTCCAAGGCGAATATACTACTTTAGAGATAGGAGATAACACAACGGTGAGAGAATGTTGTACGCTCAACAGAGGAACTAAAGCTAAAAATAAAACCATTATAGGAAGTAATTGCTTATTAATGGCTTATGTTCATATAGCGCATGACTGCATCATCGGGAATAATGTCATCATTGGGAATGCAAGTCAAATAGCTGGAGAAGTTGTTGTTGACGACTTCGCCATACTGAGCGGAATTGTTGCAGTCCATCAGTTTGTTAGAATAGGGATGCACACTATCATTAGTGGAGGGTCACTGGTAAGACGCGATGTGCCACCATATACATCATCCGCACACGAACCACTTTCCTACGTGGGAATTAACTTAGTCGGACTCAAACGCAGAAACTTTGGACAAGATACTATTAACATTATTCACGAATGTTATCGCATAATTTTTCAAAGTAATCTCAACTTAACGAACGCTTTGCATAAAGTAGAAAACGAGACTTCCGAATCGGCAGAACGAGATAATATCTTAAATTTTATCAAACTCTCCAAACGCGGAATAATGAAAGGTTTTACTAAAGCTTTAGAAGAATAACTTTAAACTTTTTTTTATGAAGACTAAAATATTATTTGCTTTTATCATTATATGCACTTTTTTAAACTTCGCAGCCGCACAAGACCCAGAAAATAAAGTGCATAGATGTGATACTATGGACTTTAAAAAATTGTACAAGCAACTCTACGACCTGGAAACACTAATAAAGTCATCGGGAGTAGAAACTGAAGCACAAAAAACAAAGGTCAATGCAGCCATACAAGAACTTAATTTGCAAATTGCCTCCATTAGTGGAGAGGTAACTAATATTAATAAAGAACTCGCACTCAATAACAGAACTATTGTTGAAAATTACATCTCTAAACTTAATAATATTGAAAAACTTAGTGAGGCATACAAAGAACTCTCCGAAGATTTGATATATGAAATTAGCTCCGACAGACGACTCGCTTTTATAGCAGAAATAAACAATCCCAGTTCAGATAAATTAGGATTTAAGTTCACCGACATAATATCTACTGCCGCATTGAATGTTGCTAAAAAAACAGAAATGACTGCAGCACAAAGGACTACTTTTGAGACAAAATTTAAAAATGTGGTCACCGGAATACAGACATTCACCTCTAATGACATCGCTAAGCAATTAGCAAGTCTGCATCCGGCGGCAAGCGCTACGCTGACAGCTTTTAACTTTCTCGCTAATTATTACAATGTTATATATACCGTAGATAAAAAAACTGTAACAGTAGACGAAAAACCGCTACTCACAACAGAGCAGCTGAACGAATATCTGACAAGCATCACCGATTTTATTTTGTATTACGAAGACCTGGCAAATGTAAATTCTAATTTCAATATACAGCTCAATCAGTTAGAGAAAGATTTTATTATCGTGGACTCGCTGATAAAAAAATTAGATATAATCATCGCTGAAAACAATGCTATCATCAAGACTTTCAAAACAACTACTTTCACTAATAATGATGTCATAAAAGTACGCTCTATATACAGCAAGACCGTAGAAGAAGTAAAAAAAATAAACGAACAAATTATTACTAATTATCAAAATTATAATTTAATTAGAATAGAATTTTATACTAACTACATTAAGCAGATAGAGAAGTCCAAAGAACTATTAAGCAACAGCTTAGTAGCTAAGCCGAACACATCGTTGGCTACTACGAATCGCGATAAATTAATTAAAATTTGTACCGAAGGTAAGGTTAGTCTTAAAAGATATTCATCGGACATAGAAAAAATGCAGGAGATTTATGATCAAGTCTGGTAACTTAGTAAAAAACATGCGAATATTAAGTTCTCTTTAAAAGGCATGGCGTTATTTTTGTTTGAAATAAAATTTAAAAGATATATTAATAATTAATTTTTATAAAAATGTGGCTATTCAAAAGTATAAGCATCCGTATTAAAATATTGTTTGCGTTCATTGTTGTAGTGCTACTGTTCTTGTTCATCGGTATTTCACAGTACAATACACTGAAAAAAATAGAACGACAACGACTAAAAGTCAGTGTCATTGCTAATTCTTATTTCAACTTCATGGAGACAAAATACTTGCTTAGTAATGATTATCGTATTATGAATCAAATACTTTCACTTACAAAAGATGACGAATTGGCTACGCTTGTAAAAGAACATGAGAAAACTAAAATAGCTATCCTCGAAGTATTTGAAAAAGTCAATGCCATTTATAATCAAAACTTTAATAATGAAGTTCTGACCGAATTTGTAACGCTCCTCCGCGACAGCTCCGAAGTTTTTACCAAGAACTATAAAAATAATATACTGCTCTCAAGCGGAAAAATCATGGACTTCCAGAAGATACTTTTAAATCCTATAAACTTAGAAGCACAAATAAAGATACAACTCAACGAGCAGATTTTTCTTAATGACTTCAGCTATTCGGACTCTATTAAGTACCGAGATGACGTCTTGAAAGAACTAATCCTTACATATACTTACGAACTAAATAGACACGAAGAATTTATTAATCAGAACTTTAATGCCATGATATATTCGCTATCTAAGATGGAAAATATATCGCGTGATTATATGAAAGAAATATTTGTAGAAACAGAAATACTGAGTCAGCAAACTAGTATTAAAAATGTAATTATTTTCCTCTCCGGAATAGTTTTATCTATTATTGTCACTTTTATTATAGCACGAATTATTATTAATCCGATAGAAAATCTTAAACAACTTACTTATAAACTCGCTAAAGGAGAACTCCCGGAAGACACCCTTGAAATAACTAATGACGAAATTGGCGAGATGAACTTAGCCATAAACTCACTTTTGAACGGATTAAAACAGACTTCTAATTTTGCTTATGAAATAGGAAAAGAGAACTTCGACCACGAATACACCCCGCTGAGTGAAAAAGACGTATTAGGTAATTCCCTTTTAGACATGAGAAAGAGCTTAAAACTCGCTAAAGAAGAAGAACGAAAACGCAAAATTGAAGACCAACAAAGAAGCTGGACCACCGAAGGACTCGCACAATTTGCTGAAATTCTTAGACATCATACTGAAAATATTAAAGAACTATCCAATGATATTATTATTAATCTCGTAAAATATCTGAACGGAAATCAAGGCGGCATTTTTATCTTGAATGATAGTAACAAAGATGATATACACTTAGAACTGCTTGCTGCGTATGCTTACAACCGCAAAAAATATTTACAGAAAAAAATTAATATAGGAGACGGACTTGTTGGAGCAGTAGCGATAGAAAAATATACTATTTACATGACGGACGTGCCTAATGAATATATAGAAATAGAATCCGGAATAGGAAGCTCAAATCCGAGATGCATACTCATCGTCCCGCTAAAAATAGAAGAACAAATACTCGGAGTCATCGAGCTTGCATCTTTTAACGAGATGCAAAAATATGAAATCTCTCTCGTAGAGAAAATAGCAGAAAGTATAGCTTCTACTCTCTCTACAGCAAGAATAAACACCCGAACAGCAGAACTCTTAGAACAATCTAAAAAACAAGCAAAAGAGATGTACGAACAAGAAGCTAAGATGAAGCAAACTATTCAAGAAATGCAATTTGATTATGAACAAACTACTAAGAACGAGAACAAATTATCTAAGTCTTTTTATGAATTAGAAAAAAAATATAAAGAGATAGAAAATAAAGAAATCTCGCTCGTCCTTGAAAATGAGAAATTAAAACACGAGAGCCGAGATAATCATGAAATAATCATTAAAAAAGAGAAATTCAATTTAGACCTCTTAGCGAATATACTGGACGGAGTAGTTATTTTCGACACACACGGTAATATTCAATTCTTTAACAAAGCCGCCCAAAAAATATGGGGACTAAAAAATGCCGAAGTCATAGGACGAAATATTGTTAAATTATTTATGCTGGATGCCACTAAGATGCAAGACCAAACTGATGTGGAAAAATTCTTAGCCGCAATAAACAACAATACGAAGGAGATAAAAATAAATAGAAATAATATGGAATCTACTCAAGTATTTGTTGATTTCTTTGTCAACGAATTGCCGGAAGGACTTAGATATACGCTATTTGTTAAAGATCTTACTAATCTCCTGCAAAAAGACATGGAAAAAACACGAATCATGGAGCAAATTATGTCCAAAGAATTCAAATACATGGTAAGAATAGAACAATTAGAAGAATATTTGAAAGCACTCGGAGTTATACTGCCATCTGAAAGTGAAGTCACTGAACTTATTAAGTGGAACGAAGATTATAGTATTAACTTACATATTATTGATAAACAACACATCAGATGGATAGAAATTATTAATAAGTTCTACGTCTTATTTAAAGATGGTAAAGCAAGCAAGCAGATGGACGACATATATAAGGATTTGATTGATTATACTGAATATCACTTCGGATTTGAAGAAAAGTATCTAACTGATTTTAAATATGAAAACCTCGTGGAACATAAGCATATACACGACAAATTTGTAGAAAAAATCAAAGGATTCTATACCGAACACAAAAACGGTAAGATAGATATTGCATATCAACTAATGATATTCCTCAAATCGTGGGTAAGAAATCATATACAAGTACACGACAGAGGGTATGTAGAATGTTTCAAAAAGAACGGATTATCGTAGATATTTATACAAAATAAAAACGTGTTGGAGATTTAAAATCTAACACGTTTTTTATAAATCACTAAATCAGCCACCTGCAAAAGGAGGCAATAGTGCTAACTCATCCATATCTTTAAGATTAGTATTTTGATATATAATATTCTTATTCACTGATATTTGATATTGCATATCTTGTAAACCCGGATATTTTGAATTAAGATTTTCTATTAACGAATTAGTAGTGAACACATCTTCTACGTACAAAATACTTTCTTTAATCACCTCGTATAAACCTCCAAAAATTAAAATTTTTATTTGCATGATATTTTATATTAATCGGTTTCATAATATTTCTATTTTATAATCCACGTTTCCGCGAAAACATATAGCGATTGCTCT
>DYQJ01000002.1 GCA_020719345.1 Draconibacterium orientale
CCTTTTTTATTGATTTTATTGTATTTAACTATTTTTTGTCATACATATTGTTATAATACTTTTATTTTTATCTATTTATGCAATTTTATGAATAAATTAAGATTAAATAATATTTGTGATTTTCACGCAAAGTTGCAAAGTCGCAAAGTTTTAAAATATTGGTTTAATTTGCTTTGCATCTCTGCGTTTTTGCGTGATAATTAATTTTCCACAAAAAACATTTAAGAAGTATTTATTTTTTATATCAAAATATTTTTTGTTAATATTTTTTTTACCTTTGCGCAAATTTTTATAATACAAACAAATATTAAAAAATAATATGGGTACAACAAATGATGTGATTAATGGTTTTTTTGGGATTGTTGAACAATACATTAATTCATTAAATGCTTTGGAAAGAAAAGTAGTAGATTATAAGACGCCATCCGAACTAAAAAAAATGATTAATTTTACTATTTCATCGCAGGGAGAGGACTATCAAAATATTTTTCAATATATTAATAGTTATTTAGATTATAGTGTAGCAACCGGTAATAAACAGTTTTTTAATCAATTTTATAGTGGATTCAATTTACCTGCATTTATGGGCGAAGTATTGACAGCAATATCTAACACCTCCATGTACACTTACGAAGTCGCTCCTGTTGCAACTCTTATAGAGATGGAGATGATAAAAAAAATGTCGGAGATAGTAGGTTTCAATAATGGTGACGGCATTTTTGTTACAGGCGGAAGTAATGCTAATTTGATAGCTATGTTCTCGGCTCGTAATAAGCTGTTTCCGGAAATCATGAGCATCGGGATGAAACATTTGCCTCAAATGTCCCTTTTTGTCTCTGACCAGGCTCATTATTCTTTTGAGAATGCAGCCAATCTACTCGGACTTGGCACATCTTCTATTTATAGTGTCAAATCAGATATAAATGGTAGTATGTTAGTTTCTGATTTGGAAGAGAAAATATTAGAATCCCGACAAAAGAACGAAGTTCCATTCTTTGTAGTAGCCACAGCAGGAACAACTATGTTATCTTCTTTTGACCCAATCGAAGCAGTTATCGAGACCGCACACAGACATAATATCTGGTGCCATGTAGACGGCGCTTTCGGTGGCTCACTTATACTAAGTCATAAAACGCGTCATCTCTTCAATGGAGTAGAAAAAGCCGACTCTTTTGCTTGGGACCCGCACAAAATAATGAACATACCGCTGATGTCTTCTGTCATTCTCACGCGTGAAAAAGGACGCCTTGCCAAAAATATTACGAACTTACAAGACGACTACATTTATCATGACACCGAAACCGGAAACTATGACCTCGGCAAAAAATCTATCCAATGCGGAAGAAGAGTAGATGCACTAAAACTCTGGCTCTCATGGAAATACTATGGAGACCAAGGATACGGTCAAAGAATAACCCGTCTCTTAGAACTCTCCGAATATTTTGAAAATAAGATAAAAGAAAACAGCCGATTTCAACTCACAAAACCGAGACAAACACTTAACGTCTGCTTTAGATATATGCCACTTAAAGACATTAATATTGATGACTTTAATAAAAATATTCGCGAAACTTTACGGAAAACAGGTAAGACACTCGTCAATTTTGGAATTATAGACAACCGATTCACATTCCGTTGGGTCGTCTCAAATCCGGAAGTCACTGAAAAAGACATAGACATCTTTTTTGACAATTTTTTAACCACAGCAGACCAATTAGAAGATAACATGCAAACAATAAATTAATTATGGAGAAAGAAAAAAATAAAACAGGAACAGCTATTGCCCTTGCATGGCCTCGGACATATTGTAAACGTGCAAATAACTGGTACGACGGAGTATTAAAAATATTAGGTATAAATGAAAATGATTATTACAGAGTAGGACATGCTGCAGTGGTTCTGGTAGACAAAAATACGAATAAATGTCATTATTTTGATTTCGGAAGGTATCACGCACCATTCAACCATGGACGTGTGCGAAGCGGCGAAACAGATGCCGAGTTAGACATAAAAACGAAGGCAATTTATAAAGACAATAAAATTATTAATATAGAAGACATCCTAAAAGAGATGCAAAGTAGAGAAGCGTATCATGGAGAATCGCAACTATACTCATCGGTCACTGATGTTAATTTTGAATCTGCTTATAAAATGGCTTTACATTTGCAAGAGGTCAGTCCTATTTATTATGGACCATTTGTCTGGCGAGGACAAAATTGCTCCCGATTTGTGAACACCGTACTAAGAGCCGGAAAACCTAAATTTTGGCAATGGTTTAAATTACGTTTTGTTAATCCACTAACGCCCACTCCGATGCGAAATGTGAAAGCGCTATACGATGTCAGAAGTACCGAAAAACAATATAAAGAAATCCTCTTCATCCCGCCGACACTTAACAATACGCAATTACATTCTACTTTGCTGACTCCGGTCAAGCATCCTTCTATTCCGGAATCTTCGCAATGGCTAAGTGGTGAAGGAGCCGGTTCGTGGTACCATATCCAAGCAAACAAAGAAATCATCAAGACGACAAGCTACACTCCCGAAGGAAGAATAGAATGGGAAGCGGTTTATAAGAATAAAGATAATTATATCTTAGATATTACCAAAAAGTTCACCGTAACTTATAACAGCAATTATAAAATAATAACACTAATAATTGAAGATAAAAAAATTATCTTCCAACGTATTAATTAAATCATTTAGAACTATTTAGATTTGACAACTTTTTTTAAAGTTGTCAAATCAATAGTTCTTACGGGTTAGCAAATTTCCATTTTTCAATACAGAAAAACAGGTGGTTGATTGGTATTTAGCTCCCCATTTTTAATTGTAATTTTATAATATTCTTCAGTAGAAATAAACAAACAATTGGCATCTTTCATAACCGCTTAAAAGTAGGTTACTATTTTTTCTTTGCGAAACTCTGCGAGAAATTGATAATCAAATATTTCACGCAGAATCTCGCAAAGGTAAAAACGCAAAATTTCGCAAAGAAGTGTAACCTAATAAATGAAACATGCCCTATTTACCTTATTTGTTTTTACACTCAAATAATTTATACTATAAACGGCAACTTTGCCAAAGTTTTAATTACCAAACAATTACATAAGAATAAAAGTTAAAATTATACCCGTTTTGAGTATATATTGTTTTATTTGTACATTACCGTAAATAGTATATTTCAAAAATTAGAAGTCTGTTTCTTGTTTCATTACCACTCCGCCTGTTTGCTCTACCCATATAGTAAATCGTTGTCCTTTGCAGAGGTCAACAAAAGTATGCGGGGCAGCTTCGTAATAGCTTCGTATTCCGTTTAGTCGGGCTTCGCTGTCGTTATTAATAATTTGGAAAAGTTCTTTAACGCGGGTATTAAAAGTGTCATGATTCATTCCGTAAACTCCTGCTTCTTTCTTATGAAATATGTATGGGACATTATTGGTGTCTGCCACATTAAGTTTTATACCTTCACTGCTGGGAACTTTGTTAGAAAAAATCTTAATAGGAAGGACTATATTTTGTTTATTTTCGGTTTCTATGAGACTATAATCAAAATTAATTACCTTAGATAACAAATAGATGTCATTACCTTTAATGGTGATATTTTGTTGCTGGTCAATATAGTCGTTGATAGAGTTGTCAAAATAGCTGACCGTAAGCGAGGTAATCTCTTTTTCTTGGTCGTAGTTTGTAATTTCTATAGTAGCGACTTTATAATTAGCATCTAATTGTTTTATAACTAATTGCATTTCTTGTATTTTGGTTTGATTTTCCATAAATTCGTTGACCGAGCTAATTGATGCGGAGAATCCTACAATACCGGAAAGAAATAGCACTGTTATCAGCAGTACGGGAAGGTTCGCAAAAATTCGGTATCCTATTTCAGCTATTGTGCTAATAGTGATATAAGAAAATTCAGTTATTGGCATTGGCGGTTTATTTGCGGCACGATTTGCAAGTTTTCTTACTCTGACAGCGTCTGAGAGTTTAAAGACTAATAGAGTAAAAACGAGCAACATTGAAATAACTATTCCCTTAGTAGTAGTAAATAAAAAAATTAAGACCTGAGATACAGGACTAAGGAACCAGTTTATATTATTTAACATTTCTAAAGAGTCGTTCATAACTATATGTATTATTGATTATTAATTTCTTTATTGATTTCGGTTAAAGCCAGATTCCATATACTTTTTAAATTAGATATTTGTTCGGTTAATTCGTTAATATTGGTTTTATTGGTTGCTATTTCTTCTATTTTTTTTGCTATCTCTCTAAGTTCTTTTGCTCCTATATAATTGAACGTAGATTTCAAAGTGTGCGCTATTGTTCTTAGGACGTCCCATTTTTCTTTATAAAACGATTTCTCCATTTCTATTAATTGGTTCGGTACATTTTGTTGGCAAAGACTTAAAATATAGTCTATTTTTTTCTTATCGTTCTTGTACATTTGTCTTAAGAGGGACAAATCTATAATATTATAATTATTATACAAAATAAGATGGTCATTATTATTTTTTTCTTCGTCTCTTTTAAAATTTCTTTTTGTTAGACGATATATGTGTTGTATTATTTCTTTGTCAATTAGCGGTTTGGTTAAGAAGACGTTCATGCCTGCTTCTAAGCTTTTGTTTACTTCGTCTTTTATGGCATGCGCAGATAGTCCGATGATAGGAATTTGATTTTTTGGTGTCGGCATCTTAGTGCGAATGAATTTAGTTGCCTCGTTACCGTCAATGTTAGGCATTCTTATGTCCATGATGATAATATCATATTCCTGATTTTCTAACATTTTAATGGCAATTTGTCCGTCTTGTGCGGTGTCAATTTTTATGTTAGGTTCGTAGAGGTTTAGCGTATCTAATAATAGTTTTGTATTTATTGCGTCATCTTCGGCGATTAGGATTCGCAAATTAGCGAAGTCCATCTTTTCTGCTTTATGTTCGGTTGTTTCTTCTTTTTGGGCATTTTCGTTTTCGTATTCATTAGAAATAATCGGTAGCGTGAAAAAAAATGTAGTTCCTTTTTTTTGTTCCGATTTGAACCATATTTTTCCGCCCATTTCTTCTATTAAGTGTTTACTTATAGATAGTCCGAGTCCCGTTCCGCCGGGGTTTCGCACCTCCGAGTCAAGAATTTGTCCGAATCGGCTAAAAATGATGTTGTGTTTGTCCTCCGGTATTCCTATTCCTGAGTCTTGCACGTAGAATTTAATTGTGTTGTTATCAACATATTGATATCCAAATTCTATGTGTCCGGTTTCAGTGAATTTCAAAGAATTAGAGAGCAAATTAGTAAAAATTTGCTTAAAACGGTTGCAGTCGGTATAAATACCAAAATTAGGGTCTTGATTTTCTTTGAACAATCGTATTTCTAAGTGGTCTTTTTCTTTGAGTGCTTTTTGTTTATTTGTATTATCTAAGAGTTCGTCCAGTATTTTATTTACTCGGCATTTAGATTTTTTAATTAGTATTTGTCCGGCTTCTATCTTAGCTACGTCGATGATGTCGTTAATTAGACTAAGCAAATTGTTTCCGCTGTTCTCTATGTAAGCGAAATATTCTTGTCGTTGGTTTTTAGAGAGTTCGTGTTTGGCGAGGAGTTTAGAGAATCCGAGTATAGCATTTAGCGGTGTTCGTATCTCATGCGAGATGTTGGCGAGGAATGCCGATTTCAGTCGGTCGGATTCTTCGGCTTTGTCCTTAGCAATGAGTAAGTTTTCAGCATAAGATTTTAGTTCTTGTTCAAATTTTTTTCTCTCCAATGCGATAGCGATATGCTCGGAGATGAATGCAAGTAGTTCCACGTCTTTTTCGGTGAAGACATTTTTTGTTTTGTAATTTTGCACTACCATGACTCCGATTGTTTTGTCTCGTGTTTTTAGCGGGACTCCGAGCCACGATGGTGATGGTGTTCCTACCATTTCTACCTCGCCGTTTTTAATAAGTTCATTATCAATATATTCGGAGAGCAGAAGCGGTTTACCTTTTCTTCGGACGTAGTCTGTCAGACTTTTTTTGAGGGACTGCGGTTTTATTTTACTTATCTCGTCATATTTGTCCACGTAAAACGGGAAGCTGTAGATGTCATTAGCTTCGTCATAAAGTGCTACATAGAAATTTGTTGTGTCAATAATTTGAGTTAATTGCTGATGTATGAAGCTGACGAGTTCATTAATATTTGCTACCGAGTGGACGATTTCGTAGATGTCCAATAATATTTGCCATATTTTTACGGAGCGCGTAGTTTCAGTTATATCTATATAATAAACTATTGCGCCAATTATTTGATTATTATTATTGTAGAGCGGTCGATAGACATCTTTATAATAATATCTTTGTGCGTTCTTTAAATAATCTCCTACTTGGAAAAATTCTTCGCTGTTAAGCGCGCGTTTTAGCTCTAATTCTAAATTTCGGGTGTCGGTATAGTTTTTCAAGGTCTCTACAATATTCATTCCGGTAGTAATTTCTTTTCCGATAGTCGCTTTGATATGTTGCAAATAATTGTTATTGAAAGCGATGAAGTTTAATTTTTTATCTACCGCGAAAATAATTGTTTCGTCTGGTATTTCTATGACCGAGTTGACTAATATCTGCAAGTCTTTTAAGTTCATGCTCTGCATCTCGTTTTTTTCATCTTGCAATAGCAAGACTTGTTTTTCCAGTTCGTTGATGCGTGTTATTAATTCGTTATTTTCCATAGTTTTTAGAATTTCATTCTATCAAATAAGTGATGAATAATTTGTTTATCATTTACCAGGAGATTAAAATATTCAAATCTGTTAATAAAACCTACATGTGCGGCTTTGTCCACCGTAAGTTCTTCTACACTTTGAGGAACTTGTAAACCCTTAATAATGACGTCGTTTTTCATAAAAGCGGTGTCTCCTGTTTTTTTGTCGCTATAAATAATACTTCCTTTGATGAGTAGTATAATATCTTCGCTTCCGTTGTTGTTCTTAAAAAAGATTTTATCACCCTTTTTTTTGCGGCTGGTATTTACCAGCGCAGCAAGTTTGACGAGCGATTTTTCGGGGACGGTATAAAACAAAAATATCCGTTTCAAGAGTTTGACTCGGTCAGACAGTACTCCGGCAGATTCGGTCTGCCTGAGGACATCTATGAGTTTTTGTTTATTAGCTGACATGTTTTTCAAATAATTAATGCACATTATAGGACTGTGTTCGTAAATAATTTTTGCTGCGGTAGAATAAATGAGCTCGGAGTTGTGATATAAAGTGACAAAAATTTCATCCGGTATATCATCTTTATTAATAAGTTTCAATATATTACGGGCATTTTCTTCAGTCCAAGTAGTGTTGTCATCATATTGAACTATTATTTTTTCTTCGGTTGCGTCATTTCCGTTCTTTTTGAGTAATTTACCAAAAAGTTCTAATGCTTTGGTTTGTGTCCAGATATCCACTTTTTTATAATCTTTTAAAATAATATCTTTGAGGCGTTCGTTAAATTCCAATTCAGGCACATAAAAATATGGCATGAGTTTTTTTATACGTTGCTTAACTGTTATTTTATCAAACAGCGGAATTATAACATGTTTAATATCTTTTGCGATGAAGTTGTCAATTATTTCCAGCGCAAATATAGTATTTTCACCGATAATATTTGTTTTTATCAAGTCTATTGTTTCAGGCGGATGGATAAAACTTAATAAATAAAATAAAAGTTCAAAAGTATTTTCTTTTTCCAGGTCAAGTGATTGCATCAGTTTTAGCGTGTTTTTTTGCGATTCTATGTCTTTAATAGAAACGAGTAGCCACAAAATATTTTCAGATATCTCCACAATTTTATTTTTAATAATAGGTGTCGTCTCTTGATTTGCTGTATATTCACAATAGCTAAGCCCGATGATGACAGCACGTTGCACCTCTCTGTCGGGATAGTTGATGTGAGATATTAAATAATTCTCTGCAACATTAAAGCCAATTTTGGCATATATTTCTATTATTTTTAACAAGATAGTATTATCTGCTTTTTCATCAAAATATTTATCTATAACAGGAATAATATCATTTCCTATTTCAACAAAAATATTTATGAGCAAATTATTATATTCGGGATTTTTAAATATTTCTACTAATTTTATGAGTAGGAGTTTAGTTTTTCGTTTGCTTGCAATTTTGATGGCAGCGAGTTTTATTGCTTTATCTTCTTCTTCTAAGAGTCGTAGAATTATTGGCTCGTCGTTCTCCATCTCGTTTTTAAATAAGTACTTAGTTAATTTTATCTTTTCGCGGTATATGTCGGAGTTGATAAATGTCTCTAATTCTTTTTGTGTTATGCTGTTAATTTCTGTATAGTCAAGGTGAAACAACGAAGTAAGAATAAGTTTATGTAGTTCGCGTTCTTTAAAATCAATATTGTTACCAATTT
The DNA here is from genome assembly GCA_020719345.1 of Draconibacterium orientale. Taxonomy (GTDB): domain Bacteria; phylum Bacteroidota; class Bacteroidia; order Bacteroidales; family DYQJ01; genus DYQJ01. Next base: position 8,394 of record DYQJ01000002.1, read on the forward strand.
GTTCTATTGTATTGCTAATTCGTTTGTTATAAGTAGGGTCAATATTTTTAAGTATCATTTTTCGTATCAAACGGTCATCTACTTTGAGTAAGAAATTGGCATACGCTTCTAAGCTTCGCGGATATGTTTGCGCCAAGACGACAATAGAAAATTTTGCTGCATTAATATCTTCGCCGAGCAGATATTTTTCAAGTATCTGACTGCCAAAGACTTCTTCGCCGGTGAGTTCAATTTTAAACATCTTCTTTTCAGCGAGAATTTGTCTCAGTTTTTCTTTATATGCGTTATATAATCTAAATGTAACAAATCCCCAAAAGACGATAATAGGCAATACCATTAGTGGAAAATAATTGAGTTTAAAGACTCCGTCTTCGGTTAATAATTTAGTTATCAAGAGTAAGATGCCTCCGGCAATTGCGATAGAAAGCTGCATAACTACTCCTATTCGTGTCTGCACAAATAGTTTTTGTCTCTCCGGCAGAGTTTGATACAAGACATTGAAAGCTGGGTCATCTAATCCGCGTCTGAGTATTCTCTCCAACGATTTATTTAAAGTTATAAAAGCTAAGAAAGCGATGCTTGTAATTCCAAAAATTGTCTCACTTAGGTACGCCAGAATCATCAGTGTCGCAATGGAAATAGGCATTATAACTAATCCCAATTTGACTCCCCAACGACTGAGCAGTCTACTGGACAAAATAGATAACAGCAGTTCGCCAACTTTCAAAGCGCCGAAGACGATTGATAGAAACAAGGCAACTTGTTTTTTATCACTAAAAATATGCTCGTGATTTTTTATAGTAACCAAAAACGCATAATCAGATATGTATATTGCAATGGTAGAGAGAGTTGCCGAGAGAATAATAAAGACGAAGAAACGTTTTCGCAGCAATCCCCATAAACTTTTATCTTGTATTTCGGTTTCTTCTGAGATTTCTTCGGCTTTAACTTCTTTTGGGGAGTCGGGAAATTTTTTGAAAATTATTATCACTACAATAAAGCTTATTACAAGTCCTATCGTTCCAATGATAATCAAATCATACTGGTGCGAAAGCGATTTGAGGAACAACGGAATTAAAAAATAACCGATGATAGATGCAATAATTCCCCCGATATTGATAATACCAAAATATTTTTTTACTTGAATTAGGTTTAACAGTCTGATAACCAGACCACCGGTAACGATAGCCACCAGCGCAATAATGGGCCAAGCCCAGATGAAGACAAAAAAGCTAAGCAATTTTTGATAATAGCGATATTCTTCTATGCTGACGTCGCGCTCGTATATTTCAAATATAGTTAATCCGAAGCGCGAGATTAGCGAGATTAATAACATGAAGATAATGGCGCCGAAAAATAAGTACTTACTATTCTTAGCATTTTTTTGAATATACGAATACGCATAGGTGCTAATATATCCCGCCACTCCGGCGAGTAGATATGCAAAAGGAAGATATGTAGTTCCTACATTTTCTAAAAATTCGGAATTAGAAGGGACAAAATAAAAAGCCACGAACAGTCCTAACGCGAAGGAGAATGCAAAAAGCAACACTATCTTAGTGAAATCTTTTTGCGGAATGTTAATCTTGTCGTATATAGTTTGTTCGCCTCTGAATAGTCTCATGGTTTCGTATGGTATTTTTTTATCTCTTTGCGATTCAAATAAATCTTGTACAAAATCCCAAAAGTTAAGATAAAAGATAAAACAGCAACTATAACAAAAAAGAAGTCAGGATTAGTCAAATCTTTTTCAAAGATTTTCATCACTGCCTTAGAAACATTTATGGCGCCAATAATCAAAGTTATCCAGATAACTAAGCCCATCAAGATATTAGAAAACCAACCATTTACTTTGTCCACTCCCATGAGCTTATGATTATTGATAACAAAGACTAAGAAGATAGTTATAAATGGCAGAATCAATCCATTCAGTGCTTGCGCTATGATAATTGCCGGTATTGGTTTTACCTCGATAAAACCAAAAGTCAGTCCCACGAGTAGTACCGCAGTAGAAACTAATTTAAAATAAAAAGCCGAACGTTTTGATTCTGGAGCATCTTCTTTTTTAAATAAGCTTCTCGCCGTTATAGTAGATGCAAGCGGTGCGGTGATGGCAGAGGAGAATCCTGCTGCGAACATTCCGAACCCGAAAATATATACCGCCCATTGTCCTATGTACAAAGATAAAATATCACTTATCTGATTGAAATTAAAATTAGAGATTATTTCGTCTTTCGCATATTGTGGCATGCCGTCAGTCAATGCACTACCTACGGTTATTATTGTAAGCGAGATTAATCCGCCGATTATTATTGCTACTGCTAACCCAAATCGCATGTCAATAATTGTTTGTTTTTTATCTGCCACTCCAGAGCCCAAGAATAAATCGTACGGCACAACCGTAGTCCCAATGATTCCGAGAATAAGTATGCCTGAGCCGGTGGCTTCCGGAACCTTTGGAACAAAGCTTCCAATTATCATATCAGGAAAAGATGGTTTCAACATTATCGCTGTGGTAATAAATGCTATTCCCATAAAAAACACTATTGCTCCCATCAGCTTAGCGATTGTTTCAGAATTGAAAGTAAGGGCTATAAACGCAAGAACTCCTATTATTACAACAAAAATCTTTTTTGGTACCTTCGGAAAGATAAAACGAAGTCCCTCCACCGAACCGAGTATATTGCCGGTCTCATAAGCTGCTGACCCCAGAATTATTGCTCCTACAATCAAAATTATTACCAGATATTGTGTTTTCTTCCCTTGATAATGTTTTGCTATTGCTTCACCGAGATTGCGTCCAGAAAATATTGTCACTCTCGCAGTTGCCTCTTGCAACAAAATACAGGCAAAAGTAGAAAAGACAATAGACCACATCATGTCATAATTGAACTGAGCTCCAGCTTTAGTGCAAGTTGTAACGGTACCGGGTCCGATGAAGGCCGCCGATATAACTGACCAAAATAGGAGACTTAATAATCTCGTTTTTATTAGCTTTGTAACCTTTTTTAGCATTGACATTATGTTCTATACTGTGTTTTTTATGATTTTATTGATTAATAACGTAAAATAAGGTTTAAAATTTAGTTTTTTATAAAAATAATTATTATTAAGTAATTTATAAATTATAAATTAAGAATTATAATTTGGTTTTTACTTGAATATAAAGTAGTTGTAAATTATAAATTCCGAAGTTATTTTTTTAATTTTACTTAACGGCAAGATCTAAAAATCTACTCAAAAAATAAATTATAATTTATTAAAACTCCACGTCTTCTAATAATTTTTTCACACTTGCGATGATTTCTTCTTCTCCTACAAATTTATCAGATTCCCTTCTTAGAAAGTCGCCGATGTGTTTTATTGGGTCTAAGTGCAAAGTATAATCACCGCCAAGTATTTTTACTGGTTCATTCCTTCTACGATAAAAAAATGCAATAGTTAGGTCTTCGTCTTTAAAAGTATATTCGCCGCTTTTGTGCAGCTTCCATATAGGCAAAATAGCCAAATCATATCCCTTCGGAAATTCGCCGGATACGGCTTCTAAGTGGTTAATACGTTGTAAACAATAGTAATTAACTATATGCAGTTCTCCTATTGTGATGGCACTTTTATAAGAGAAATCTATGTAAACGCTTCCGTTTTCTGCCTTCATTAGCTGTCCGTTGGTATAATACAATCCGCAAGGTTTGCTGCCATCCATATAAAAATCCAAACGCTCACCTACTCGGAGCGTTCCAAAAACAAATATCCGTATGTTATTTTGATTACAATTTTCTACCATATCTTTTTTTATATTATAAGTTAAAATAATTTTACAATTATATAAAAAAAATAAAAAAAAATAAAACTTTTTAATTTTATTTTTTTATAAAAGATTGTTTTTATCAATAGTAATGTTATTTTTGCACAATAAAAAATTTAATACATAAGATAAAAAATTTTAATACACAACATAATGGAAAAGTTAAGTTTACGAATAGACAATATTTTTAAGTTTGTCTCAAGTTATTCGGTGGAATCATATAAGAATGAAGCGGAGCGTGCTAATACATCTTTGCACGACAAGAGTGGTAAAGGAAATGATTTTTTAGGGTGGGTCAATTTACCTTCCTCAATTACCGCAGCAGAAATAAAAGACATTCAAGATATTGCTGACGACTTGAAGAAACGAGTTAAAATAATGGTGGTAGTAGGAATAGGTGGTTCATATCTCGGCGCAAAAGCAGTGATAGAAGCTTTGTCGCACAGCTTCGCACCGTACATAGCAGAAAAAGATGCTCCGACAATTCTTTTTGCCGGACAAAATATTGGCGAAGACTACACTGCCGAACTATTGGAAGTCTTAGAAGGTAAAGAATATGGTATTTGTGTCATCTCTAAGTCCGGAACTACTACGGAGCCGGCAATAGCATTCCGCATCTTACAAAAACATCTCATCAGCAAAGTAGGAAAAGAAGAAGCTAAGAAAAGAATCATCGCTATAACTGATAAAGAACGCGGCGCATTAAAAACACTTGCTAATAACGAGGGATATAAAACTTTTGTCATTGCAGACGACATCGGTGGCAGATATTCTGTGCTTTCGCCGGTAGGACTTTTACCTATTGCTATTGCCGGTTTTGATATCCAAAAGATGGTAGAAGGAGCTCTCTTAATGGAAAAAGAAACCGCTGCAGATGTGAAATTTGAAAATAATTTAGCATGTATATATGCCGCCACACGTAATGTCTTGTACCGAAGAGATTATACCACAGAGATATTGGCTAACTATAATCCTAAATTGCAATATTTTGCCGAATGGTGGAAACAATTGTATGGCGAAAGTGAAGGGAAAGATAACAGAGGTATTTTTACCGCAAGTGTCAATTTCACTACCGACTTGCACTCGTTAGGACAATATATTCAAGATGGCAAGCGAAATATTTTTGAGACAGTAATAACTGTTAATAAATCCAAACACGAAGTACTTGTTCCTACAACAGAAGACGATTTAGATAAATTAAATTTTCTTGCAGACAAACCGCTTGAATATGTTAATAAGATGGCAAAAATAGGAACGATGCTCGCACACGTAGACGGCGGAGTCCCTAATATAGAAATAGAAATTCCCGAACTAAACGAATTTTATCTCGGTGAATTAATATATTTCTTTGAAAAAGCGTGTGGAATTAGTGGGTATTTGCTTGGAGTCAATCCTTTTGACCAGCCCGGAGTGGAAGCTTATAAGTCTAATATGTTCGCACTGTTAGGAAAACCAGGTTTTGAAGAACAAACAAAACTCATACAAACAAAAATAAAATTATAAGGAAATATTACAATTTGCCAAAGTTTCAAACTTTGGCAAGTTATAATTCAATAAAATTTATAAAAAATTAAACATTTGTGATTATGGAAATCAAAATAAACGACAAAATAAAATTCCTAAACGACATAGGTGGCGGAACGGTAATAAAAATAATAGATAAAGAATTAGTATTAGTGCGCACCAATGATGGATTTGAATATCCGGTCAGCAAAAAAGAAGTTATCAAATCCGAAGAAACCGATTTCTTTATTACTACCGAAGACATAGTAGAAGACAAACAAAAAAGCACAAAGAAAAATACGAAGAAAAAAAATACTGTCATCATGGAGGACGGCGAAGAAATAGAGACCAAAATTGACTTGGAAGAGTTGTATTATCAAAAACCTACGGATGAGATAAATATTTTTTTGGCTTTTGTCCCGCAAAATCAGAAAGATATAATTAATTCTAATTTAGATATTTATCTAATTAACGACAGCAATTTTAACTTCTTGTTCAATATTTTACGAAAAAATAGTGATAATTTGTTTCTCAGCAACACAGGAAAATTAAGTGCAAATACAAAAGATATTATAGCTAAAATCAAGCGCGAAGATATTGTTGAATACGAGAATCTCTACTTCCAATTTATTTTCTTTAAAAACAATGCGCACCAATATAAAAAAAGTGTGGAAAAAGAAATTAAGCTAAATCTTACTAAGCTCTTTAAAGAGGGAAGCTTTGTTACTAATGACTTTTTCAATATGAACGCTTTTATTGTTACAATATACGAAGAAAATATGATGGAAGAAGTTGTAGAAAGCATTAATAAACAACAAATTAGCAAAGTCATATTTAATAAAGAGATTAAAAGTCAGAATATCAACACGCCACGACAATATTCTAAAAATATTACCAATCTACAAATAGAAGTAGATTTGCATATCCACCAGCTCTTAGATGACCACAGCGGACTCAAACCTGCCGAGATATTAGAGATACAGATGCAACATTTTCATAAACAGATTAATGATGCTATAAAAAATCCTAAGGTAGACCGTATCGTCTTTATACATGGACTCGGAAATGGGACATTAAAGACCGAACTCACCAGAGAATTAGACCGAAATTACAAAAAGTACAAATATCAAGATGCCTCGTTCAAAGAATACGGATACGGAGCAACTCTGGTATTTATCAAACATTAATGGTTCTTCTATGATTTTTGTGAGATACCTGATTTTTTAAGAAATTTAATTTTAAATCTTGCGTGAAACTTTTGATTATCAATTTCTCGCAGAGTTTCGCAGAGTTTCGCAAAGTTTTCCACAAAAGTCATTCAAGAACCATATTAATTTAATTTGTTATCAGACCGTTAAAATATTATTTCCAATTTCATCTATTATTATTTTCTGATTTTCAAAGTTTTCAACTATAGAGAAACCATTATAAAACGGTTCAATTTGCAAATAGCGTTGCCGGTATAATTCGTTTCCTTGTTTATCAATATGGAACCAACCGTTTACGTCTTTTGCGGTAGCATAATCTTTGTGAAATATTCCTAAATCAAGAAAATATTTTCCGTTTAGGTTGTTTCCTTGTTTATCAATATGTTTCCAGCCGGTTTGATTTTTCACACAACAATAACCGTCTTTGTAATCTCCTGCATAAAAATATTCTTCGGTGTAGATTCGGTTGCCGTTCTTATCAAGATGAAAATATTTATTGTTTTGTGTTCTGACGGTGCAAACATTTTCCTGATAATTTCCGCACCAAGAATAATTTTCGTTGTAAATTCGTTCTCCATTTTCATTGATATGAAACCAATCATTTTGATTATCAATCACTGCGGCACAATTGCAATAAAAACCGAAGCATTTTAAATAACGTTCTTTGTATAATTCGTTTCCATTTATATCAATATGAAACCAGCCCGATTTGTCTTTTACAGGCGCCAGACCGGGTGCGTGAAATTTCATAACTTTTTCAAATTCTTTATCAAAAAGTTTATTGTTTTGAAAAAGAAAAAACTTGCTGTCCTGTGATATTTGTATGTCGTTGTATTTCATTTGTTTAGCAATATATTTTTAACTAAAGAAATTTGATTTACATTTAATAGACACGAAAGCAAATATTTTTCAATACCACCTTCTTGCTCAATTATTTCTAAAATAATTTGCAAATGTTTTAAATCCACGTCCATTTCGCTTGCTAAATAATCGTTGTTAATGCTTTGTAAATTTGCGTTAGAAAGTAAATGAAACAACGTAATTACAAAACCTGTTCGGTCTTTACCTGCCAAACAATGTATGCAAATTGAATTATCACTGTTGGCGATAATTGTTTCTATTATTATTTTAACACTTGATTTACAATCTAATACAAAATATTTATACGCAATTTCAACGTTTGTTCCGGTATTAACTAAATTTTTAAATTCAAAACTTTGTTTCCATGGGTTAAAAGGTGCGCGAACAATGTTATATTTTGATTTTAAATTTTCGGAATAACTATTTTCATCAATTTCTCTGTCGGCTCTTAAATCTATGATTGTCTTTATGTTAAGTTTTTGAAGCGTCTCAATTAAAATGTTTTCTTCTTTGATAAGAGAAAGTGCTGAGCTACGAAAAATAAATCCGTTTTTGATTTTTTTATTAAATTTGGAAATATCTCTAAAATTCCAAAAGAAATCGCGTTTGTAGATTGTTTCAAGAAAGCTAATTATGTCATTTGTTTGTAGTTGTAGGTCAAATTTTGAATTAGCAATTTCTAAATATTTTATAAATAAATCGAGTAATTTTCGTTTGTGCCAATTAGCCAGACGCAAATCCATTGTTCCTAATTTTTCAATTTCTAAGTTTTGTTTGTAACTTATCGAGGTTAAAAAATTATTTGGCATGTAATCGTGTTCGGTATTTCCTTGGCAAAAATAAACAAGTCGGACAACTGCATTCAAAGCGTGTGAAAATAAAACATTGAATTTATAGCCGTCACTCTTAGAATGATTATAAGAACAGCCCTCAAAACGATTTTGAAATTCTGTGATTAAATTTTTTATTTTGTAAGAGAATTCTTTGGCGAAATTTTTTTGTTTTAAAAGCGTGATATTATTCAGATATTCCAAAATAGAATTAGATTTATCAAAAATGATAGTGTTTTCCGGCACTTTAATTTCAGAGCCAAGAAAATATTTATCAATTTCTGTTTTTGAATAGCAAACAAATATTTCGGTAATCATAAAAATTTCCGAAAAATAAAAACACCATTTATTTTTTTCAGACAAAAATAACATATATTTTAGTTCGTCTTGAAATTCTTTTTTTAGGTTATCTACAAAAAGATTATTATCAAAATCTTTTGTTACAATTATTTGATAGTCAATATCGCTATTAGGTTTAGGTGTTCGGCGACCAAAACTTCCTATGAGCAAAACAGTTTCTATTGTTTCTGTTTTAGCGAAAAAAGTATTTAATTTTTTTATTAAATTATATTGTATCATATTTTAATTGAGTTTATAAAAATGTTAGTAATTGTTTTATTTTTGTTTTTTTTTAAAATGATTGAAACTGCTGTCTTTTCAAAATAATTCTCACGTGTTATTTTCATAATTATTTATTTTTTTTAGTAAAAAGTTTTGTTGTTATGTATAAATGTATTATCTTTGTTCTAATAAAAAAGATTATGAAAGGCAGTGGCTTTCACGCAAAACCGGCACCGAGAACTGTTCTGTCGGTTTTCTTTTTTATTTTTTTTTACGCAAATCAAAAGCCGTTAATATAAATTTTTTATTTTTTCCTTTCCACTCAGTTATTATTACAACTCTAAACATATCACTTTCAAGTAAAATTTTTTGTTGTTTCTTTTGCTTTAACAAGATTCCCTAACTTTGCTATTATAGGTATAAAGTCTTCAATATTAAATCCTAATTCTTTAATTTCGTGTCCATGTTTTTCGTAAATATGTTTTAAACCGTACCCTTTATTATTTTTATCATTTTCGCCCCAAACAATATCAATATAACCTATGTCTTCTCTGTATAAAGCATTTATACATTCGCCTTCTTGCACCTTTAATAAAAGTTTTATTGCTTCCTTCGGTTTGTTTTTAAATTCCGTATAAACCGTTCCAAATTCGTTTTTTTCCATTTTATCATTTTTAATTTCCTGCAAAGATATATTATTTTTCAACAGTTTGATTTCTATTTGCAACAGTTTGGGCGTAAATGACATGATTTTCATATATTATTTTTTTAGTAAAAAATTTTGTTATTAATTATAAATGTATTATCTTTGTGCTAATAAAAAGTTGTTTTTCGGAGCAGTGTTCCGTTAGTAAAATTAATGGCGAATGCGCTTTCGTTAATTCCAATTTTTCAGAAACCTGTAATTTATTTTACAGGTTTTTTATTTTTTATCGGTCTCAAATCAAAAGCACTCAATAAAAATTGCTTGTTTTTTCCATTCCATGTTGTTTTAATTATCACTCTAAACATTTTACCTTCTAAATATATTTTATCATCTTTTTTTGACAAAAATAAGTTTCCAAATTGCACGACAATAGGTATAAAATATTCAATATCAAATCCTAATTCTTTAATTTCGTGTCCATGTTTTTCGTAAATATGTTTTAAACCGTACCCTTTATTATTTTTATCATTTTCGCCCCAAACAATATCAATATAACCTATGTCTTCTCTGTATAAAGCATTTATACATTCGCCTTCTTGCACCTTTAATAAAAGTTTTATTGCTTCCTTCGGTTTGTTTTTAAATTCCGTATAAACCGTTCCAAATTCGTTTTTTTCCATTTTATCATTTTTAATTTCCTGCAAAGATATATTATTTTTCAACAGTTTGATTTCTATTTGCAACAGTTTGGGCGTAAATGACATGATTTTCATATATTATTTTTTTAGTAAAAAATTTTGTTATTAATTATAAATGTATTATCTTTGTGCCAATAAAAAATTGTTACGGCTCTAAAAACGCTGTCCTTACTGACTACGAAAAATCACAGTATCGGAAAGAAAAGAGAAACAAGCCGTAGTTAATTGTTTCAAATGGGTGCGTTCCTTTGCCATAGCAATTTTTTATTTTTTAGATAGCTATTTCGCATTGGAGTTGCCGTCATCACCAAATAATATTCTCCATCATATTTATAAGTTAGTTCTACTACCGCAATATTACTTTTATGTTCATCTTCCACGATTAAAAATATAGAGTTGTTTTTTCCTTGCCTAATAACATTAAAATTTATTGTGATAATTTTAATATAATCTAATGGATTTAAACCTAATGCCTCTAACTCTTTACTATGTTTTTTATCAACATGAGTAATACTTTTTTCATTTGCAATAATTTTATCTGGCTTGTTTCTTATTATTTCCGCAATTTCTTGCGTAATTTCACCAACCACATCAAATTCTTTATTTTCCATTTTATCATTTTTAATTCTCGGCAAAGATATTTTTCATTCATGGCTTTCGCATATTACAAGTTTTACATAATGTTTTTTGTTTGTAATTTTTCACTAAATCAATGTAAACAGAACTATTTAAAATAGATGTAAGTGATTGATTTTGAATGTTTCCAAAAAGTCCTAATGTTTTTCGTAAATTGTCGGGGGCGCAGCAAGGTGAAATATCTCCTGTTGCAGAAATCCACAATTCACGAGTTAAAAACGGACACTCGTAATTTTCCTGTATTTCTTTATTTTCATTAAGCTGTAAACGAAAAAAGTTTTCTAAAATTACTTTTTTGCCGTTTTTTCGTTTGAATTTTTCTGCCGAATTTTTTGCTGTTTCAACTATCGTATTCCATTGATTAATAGTTTGTTCTGTTTTTTTAAAAGATAATTCTTCCAATTCTTTGTAATGTGTCCAAACATGATGTCCTTTTATTCTGTCAATATCCAAATCTGCGGCTAATTGTATTATGTCGCTGATTTGGTGCATATTGCTTTGTAAATAAGTAATTTGAAAAGTTAAAGTGCAATAATTTCCGCTTTGCTCAAAAATTGAATTTCTTATTTTTGAAAATGTTTTGATATTTTCAATTTGTTTGTTGAAATTCAAACCTTGCATAATACCTTCGGCTGTTTTTTCTGTTGCTCCGTTTAGCGAAAATTTAATATCTTTTGTAACGGGAATTATTAAATTAGCCCATTGGTCTGCTGTTTTTCGCGGAGAAGTTCCGTTTGTTGTCAAATTAAGTTTGATATTGTATTTTTTGCACAATTCCAAAAAAGTTTCAAAATGTTCGTAAAGCAATGGCTCTCCCATTGTAGTTGGAATAATTTCCTGAATATTCAATTCTTTTGCTTGCGTAAAAATATTTTCTAACCACTCTTTTGGCATTAAACGTTGTTTAAGTCCCGTTTCACGAAACAAATTTTCTTTAAAATTGCTTAAAAGACTGTGTTCTTCGCACATAATACAATGCAAATTGCATAATTCGGGATTAGTATCAACGGTTATTCTAAACAAAGATTTCATTTTTCGGTATCAGTTTTTTGTAAATTAATATTAATTCCTTACAATGTTCCAGAATATTTGGAACTTCTCCGTTTTCGGAATATAAATAACCGCGAGTACCTAACTGTTTCATTACTTGCGGATTTAGTATTGCAAATTTCATTTTTTCAGATAAATCATCTGGGTTTCTATGCTCAAATAATAAACCGTTTTCATTGTGATTAACATATTCTTTCATTCCACCAAAATTGGAAGTAATAACGGGAATTTTACACGCTTGCGCTTCGTGGATAACCAGAGGCGAATTTTCTCCCCAAATTGAAGGCACAACAATAGCATCAATATTTGAAAAAACGTCTGACGCCAAATTATGATTAATATATTCTCCAACAAATTCAACTTTGTTTTTATATTTTGTTACTAATTTTTTCAAATATTGTGTGTATTGATTTTCTCTTCCCCAGATTTTTAAAGTGGCTTTTTCATTTATTTTAGAAAATGCGGTAATCAATAAATCTAAACCTTTTGCAGGAATGTGAGTTCCAATGTAACCAAAAGTAAATATTTCGTTTCTTTTTTGTGAAACAGGTGTCAAATAGTGCAGCGGAAATCCGTAATCAAGATAGACGATTTTTGATTTAGGAACATTAAAATCATTTATAAATCTGTTCATTAAGTATTTTGAAGGCGCAATAAACAAATCAACTTTTTCAATTATAGATTTTGTTTGATTCATGCGAGAATTTATCCACGAAGTCCAATAGTCCATATCTCTCTCATAATCATCTTTTTGTCCTGAGAAATAGCGGTTATAACAATTTTCGGCACATTTTCTGTTTTCCTGCAAATCACAAAGTTGATGAAAATTTTGATTGCCGAAATTGACTTGTAAAAATTGTCCGCGTGGACACATCAGCCAAAAATCGTGTAGCGTAAAAACAATAGGAATATTTTGTTTCTTCAGTTCATCAATTATTCCGGTAGAAAGGTGGTTAAGATGCCCGATGTGAGCAACATCGGGTTTTGTATCTTGCAATAATTTTGCGAAATTTTCATCTAATTTATGGTGTCTGTATCCGTCTTTTCCGCGTGGAATATTTACAAAATATAGCATTAAGCTTTCATTTTCTATTTGTTTACGAATTAAAAAATCAGGTTCGTAAATGTTTTCTTCTCTTGTAAAAATAATTATTTCGTGTTGCTTTGCCAATTCATTACAAATAGATTGACTGTACACTTCCGAACCTGCATTATAATTTGGCGGATATCCGTGAATTATTTTTAATATTTTAAGTTTCATCTTTATTTAAGTTTTTTCGGTTTTACTTTTTTGAGATGTTACAAAAAGATAATCAATTAGTATATAAAATATAGTTTTGATATATTTTAGCAATTCCTTCCTGCATGGTTATTTTAGGTTTCCAGCCGTATCCGTTAATTTTTTCTACGTTAAGTAATTTTTGTGGTGTTCCATCTGGTTTGTTGGTATCCCATTCTATGTTACCTTCAAATCCGACAGTATTTTTTATCATTTCGGCGAGCTGCAATATGGTTAAATCTTTTCCGATTCCTATGTTTATATGAGTATTTTTAATTTCTGGAGTTGTCATCGGATAAGAATAATCAGTGATGTTATATTCTTTGAGTAATATGTCCGTAAAATTTAAGTTCTTCATAATAAACACGCATGCATCTGCCAAGTCGTTAGCATGCAGAAATTCGCGTTTCGGAGTTCCAGTTCCCCATAGTTTTACTTCGGCAGTTTTATTAGTTCTAATTATTCCGTATTTATGTAAAATATCTAATATACAATTCATATCACTTTCGCCGGTTACTTTCTCTATGGGATATTTGTTCAAATCTTGTCGTATTGTGTCCCAATTTTCATTCATTAAAGCTTTCGCAAGGTGCATTTTTCTTAGTATTGCGGGTAGTACGTGCGATTTTTCCAAGTCAAAATTATCATTATATCCGTACAAATTAGTAGGCATTACGGCGATGAAGTTTGTTCCGTATTGCAAATTGTAGCTTTCTACTGTTTTTATGCCGGCAATTTTAGCGATGGCATAAGGTTCATTGGTGTATTCTAATGTGTCGGTGAGTAAATATTCTTCTGCGATAGGTTGTTTGCAAAGTTTAGGATATATGCACGAGCTTCCTAAGAACAACAATTTTTTAACGTCATACTTATAAGCACAATGAATAATATTACTTTGAATCATAATATTTTCGTAAATAAACTGTGCGCGATAAGTATTATTTGCAACTATACCACCAACTTTAGCTGCTGCTAATACGACATATTCGGGTCGTTTGCTTTTAAAAAAGTCTTCTACTTGTGATTGGTTTATCAAGTCATATTCTGGATATGGAGTGTAAACTAAGTTGTTATATCCGTCTTCGTGTAATTTTCTTACAATAGCACTACCTACAAGTCCGGTGTTTCCGGCTACATAAATTTTAGATTTTTGTTCCATCATTATATTATTTTTACAGTTTTATACCTACAATAGTTATATCATCTCTTTGTTCTGAATTAGCTTGGAATTTAATAAGTTCGTTATCTAATACTTCTTTTTGTGTGTTCATCTCAAGATGACAAATATTTTGCATTATTTGTATCATTCGTTTTTGCTTGAAGCTGTCTCTGTTAGGATTATTTTGGTCTGCATATCCGTCAGAGGTTAGATATATAATACTTTGTTTGAGAAGCGCAATTGTCGTGTTTTCAAATTTTTCGGTATTATACGTTGATTGTCTTCCACCTGCGGATTTGCGAGTTCCGGATATTTTGTTTATTATCATATCTGTGGCATTTAGATAGAATAGCGGTCTCTTGGCGCCGCAAAAAGTGACATTATAAAGTTTGGGGTTTTCCTGTTCTATTCGGCACAAACAAATATCCATACCGTCATTGTTATGACTTTCTTCTTGATTCAGCGCTTTAATAATATTTTTATTTAACATGTCCAAAATATCAGCTGGCGAATATATATTTCGTTCATTTACAATTTCATTTAGCAAACGGTTACCTATCATAGACATGAATGCTCCTGGTACGCCATGCCCTGTGCAGTCGATGACTGCGATAAAATTATAGGTTGTTTTTTCGGTAGCGGTTTCCACATTTTTAGACGAAAACCAATAGAAGTCTCCACTAACTATGTCTTTAGGACGATATAATATAAAATTGTCATAAAATTTTTGGATCCATTTTTCTGAAGGTAAAATAGCTTGCTGTATAGTTTCTGCATAATTAATACTCTTTTTTATATTATCATTTTGAAATTCAATCTTCTTATTTTTTTCACGTATCTCCATCTCCGCTTCTTTGAGTTTAGAAATATCGGCATCTATACCTATAATTTTGATTATTTGAGAGTACTCGTCTAATATTGGGGTTAGTGTTGTCTGTACCCATATTTCTGTTTTCTGTTTTGAACAGAGCTTTTGTTCGAAAATAATAGTGTGCTTGGTATCAATAAGTTGGTCAAATATTTTAATCATATTAGTATTTTTAAAACTCTCTTTAATATTTGTGCCATATACCGCAGTGTACTCGTCTATCTGATATCCGTACAGTCGTGTGAATCCTTCGTTTATCCACTCTATTTCGCCGGTGTTGTCAGTAATTATAATTGCATTGTCGGTTTCTGCGGCTACAATAGATAATTTTAGTAGTTCATCATTAATGGCTTTTAGTTCTTCTGCTTGTGCTTGAATTTCGTCTTTTTGTTGATTTAAGAGTTGGTTTTTTTGCATTATTTCCTGCGTTCTATCTACTACTTCTTGTTCAAGTTTTTGTTTTTGACGTTCTATTCTTTGCAGTCGCCATCTGAAAATGGATAATACTAAAAAGATAATAAAAAAGAAGGACATTATTCGGAAGAGCCATGTTTCCCAGAATGGTGGATGTATAATAATAATCAACGATTTCCCTACTTCGTTCCATGTTCCGTCATTATTAGAGCCGCGGACTTTAAAGACATAACGTCCTGGGTCAATGTTAGTATAATACGCCAGACGATGCGAGGCACTTGCTTTTAGCCAATGTTTATTAAATCCTTCTAATTTGTATTCGTACTCGTTTTGCGAGGGATTGCTAAAATGAAGCGCCGAGAACTCGAAGGCAAAAATTTCATCGGTATAAGATAATTCTATTTTGTCGGTTAAAATAATAGATTTTTCCAATTTCTCGCCTATTTTTACTTCTTCATTAAAAAGTTTAAAAGATGTGATGACAATCGGTGGCACAAAATCGTTATTTTCTATTTGTTCGGGGAAAAAAGCATTTAAGCCGTTAATACCACCGAAAAATAGTTCCCCTGTTTTGCTTTTACAACCGGCGCCCCAGAAAAACTCTTTACTTTGTAATCCATCATTTTCGTCGAAGATAGTGAAACGTTCTGCCTTGACATCTAATTTAGATATTCCTTTATTTGTGCTTGCCCATATATTTCCTTCCGAGTCGTCGTATAAACAATAAATAACATTATTAGAGAGTCCATCTGCTTCAGTATATGCAACAAAATTCGGGGTCTCTTTGGTAAAACTTAATTTGTTTATCCCTCCGCCAAAAGTTCCTATCCATATATTTTGTTGTTTGTCTATCAATAAAGAGATAATTCTGTTATCGCCAAGCGAATTAATGTCGTCTTCTGTGTGTTTAAAAATTTCTACTTTTGTATCTGCTATATTTCCATTGTAATTTATTTTATTTAATCCCTGCCATGTTCCTACCCAAATATTTCCTTGCGCATCTTCTTGTATAGCAGCTTGAATACTTGTGCTACTTAAAGTAACAATTTCACTAAAACGGATAAAGCTGTCCTTTTTTTTATCGTACAAATTTAATCCTTTTGCTGTGCAAATCCAGAGATTTTTGCGAGTATCTTCATAAATAGCTTGAATCGTGTTGTCGGAGATAGTATTTTTGTCGGTCTCCGAAAATTTGTAATTGATAAAATAATCTATCTTAGTCAGTCCATTTCTTTCATTCTTTTTCTCCACAGCTCTATTTAATCCATGTTCCCATGTTCCTATCCACAAATTGCCGTAGCTGTCGCGAAGCATTGCGGTAGGAGTGTTAGAACTTATTGTTTTAGAATTATTTTTATTGTGAAGATATTTATCTGTTATTAAAGAGTTTCTGTCAAAATGTATTAATCCGCCCTCGACGAGTCCTAACCAAAGTGAGGCATCGGTATCTTCATACACTGCGCGAACTGTTTTATCAGGAATGCTGTTCGGATTTGAGATGCTATTTTGATATAACATGAACTTATTAGATTTTTTATCGTACTTGCTAAGTCCTCTTTCCCATGTACCTATCCAAATAATTCCGGCATTGTCTTGAAAAATGCTTGAGATGTTGTCATGATTTATTCCCTTGGGATTTGAGGCGCTGTGCTTGAAGACATAAAAATTGTCGTCTTTGCGATTATAAATATTTAATCCGTTACTTGTTCCTATCCAGACATTGTTATCAGCATCAACAAAAATCTTTGTTACTATATTGAAGCTCAAGCTGTTGTTATCATTTTCTTTATTGGCGTACTTTGTTATTTTCTCTTTAGTAGGTTCATATCTGTACAATCCAATTTTACTGCCTATCCATATTTCTCCATTTTTATCGGTAGTTATAGATAAGATAGCAGGAAAAGTGTTCTTTTCAAGATTAAAATAGGTTATCTTATTTGTTTTTAAGTTCAAAATATTTACTCCGCGTTCAGTTCCTATCCACAGATTATTTTTTTTATCTAACATAAGTGCGTTCACTTTGTCGTTTGCAATAGTATTGCTGTCGTTTTGGTGTCTGAAGTGTGTAAAAATATTTTGTTTGACATTAAATTTATTTAGTCCATAGTTTTCTGTTCCGAGCCATAAATTACCGGTTTCATCTTCTAATATGCAACGGATGACATTGTCGGATAGCGAGTTCGTGTTTTCTGGGTCATGTTCGTAATGTGTAAAAAGTTCATTTTCTACATTATATCTGTTTAAGCCATCTCCATTTGTTCCTATCCATAGCGTATTGTCGCGGCAGAGATAAATATCAAAAATTATATTTCCGGAGATTGAATTATTTGCGTTCTTCTCTTTTTTAAATATTGTAAAATCATATCCATCATATCTGTTCAGTCCATCGTGTGTTCCAAACCAGATGAAACCCAAGTTGTCTTGCACTATACTAAGAACCGAGCTTTGTGAGAGTCCATCATCTATAGAGATATGCTCAAAGCGTATATTCTGTGATATAACGGGCTTAATAACAACAAATAACAATATTAGCAACAGCCAAATACCTAAATATCCGGGTCTAAGTTTTCTAATGGATAGGTTCATCTTATTACTTTTGAAAGATAAAAAAAACAAACTCAAATATAACTTTTTTGTTTTAATAAAACAAATTTTAATAAAATTTTATATAAATTTGTTGATATTTTGTTTTTATTGTATATTTGTTGAAAAATTCTTATGTTAGAGAACGCGAAAAATTATTTTGCCCCGATGCACACTGCCGAGCATATATTGAATCAAACGATGCAACGCATGTTCAATTGTGAGAGGTCGTTTAATAATCACATAGAGAAGAAGAAATCTAAGTGTGATTATCATTTTGATAGACTGATAACCTCGCAGGAAATAGCCGAGTTGAGTAGTCGTGTCAATCAGACAATAGCGTTAAATCTGTCAGTGTCCGAAGAATTAATCAGTTATGACGAAGCTTCGGCGATATACGATTTATCTAAATTGCAACAGTCGGACAATCAAACTATACGCGTCATCAAGATAGGAGACTATGACCGATGCGTATGCAGCGGGGAACATGTAACGAACACAAATGAAATAGGACTATTCACGATAACCTCTGTTACCTACGAAAATAATGTTTTACGAATACGGTTTAAACTTGCTTAAAATTTAGTAGTTATGCAAAAAGATTTTCATTATTATGCCATAAAAGTGCTTGCCGAAACAGCCGGTTTCTCGCCGGAGGAAGCACAAATTTTGGCGTATAGTTCACAATACGTAGATGAAGTAACGGACTGCACATTAACTGTACGCCATATACGAGAGCAATATCCCGATTTTTTAAGAGACGTAGAGACGAATACTTATTTATGTACTGCTTACAAATCAACGAATCCTAATACATGTTGCGAAATAGAAATGCAAAAAAATGTCTTGCTTCCATTTCATCTTCTTCCAGAAGTGATCGAACAAGGAATAAATTATATAACTAAACCAGACGCTAAATTAGGACGCGAACTTGTGGAAATAGCGATAACAGAGCTCCATAACACAGGCGGCGAAATACGAACACAAAAATTAATCAAGCTTGGTATAGCTTTGCACGCTTTTGCTGACAGCTGGGCACATCAAGGATTTGCCGGATACTGCGTAACCAACGAAAACGAAATATCTGAAAACGAAATACTGTATAAAAATGTATGGGAAAAATTATCCCCATTTCTTCAAAAAGAATTTGGCATAATAGAAGACTTTGCACATCCTACCGCTTTTAACATGCCCGACATCTCGCATCTCAAGTGGAGGTACATAAAAAATAGCAATCAAAATAGTATTATCCGCGATAATACGGTCATCTTTATGCAGGCAGCCTTTAAAATTTTTGAACTCTTAAAAACTGTCACCGGTAAAAACGTAGATTGGGAAGAAGATGACTATAAATTCTTACAATGTTATAATCAAAAATTTTGCGACATCAACACAAAATGTGACTATTATAAAAAGAAATTCCCGCATACAGAATTTTTTTACGACAGCCAGCAATGGACTAACGAAGCGAGAAGAGACGAAAATAAAAAACTCCTTTATTTTTTTACTGAAGCTTTTTTACAAAGAAAATATGTGACTAACAAAATAACTTTATACACATGTTAAAAATAGAATTAGAAATATTAGGTCTGACTCACAGTCAGACGCAATCCGGAGCATACGTACTTGTGTTGGCAGAAAAAAACGGGGAGCGACGGTTTCCAATTGTCATCGGAGCAACAGAAGCACAAGCAATCGCCATTCAGTTAGAAAATCTTATCCCCATACGACCTTTAACGCATGACCTGTTGGTTACGATATTATCTGGTTTTGCCATATATGCGGTGGAGATAATCATCACTAAGTTATCTGACGGCGTATTCTTCTCGGATATTATTTGTGAGCAGGGCGGAAAAAAGGTTAAATTTGATGCCCGAACATCAGATGCTGTAGCAATAGCGCTGCGTTTCAAATGTCCTATTTATGCTTATGAAACAGTGTTGGAAGAATCCGGGATAATTTTTAATCCGGACAGAACGAAAAATAAATCGGAAGATATAACAACCATGAGCATAGAAAGTCTTAATAAGCTGCTCGCCAAAGCAGTAGAAAACGAAGAATACGAAAAAGCATCTATAATCCGAGACGAAATTAAAAGGAGACAAAAGAAAGATTAATATTTTTGTGTGAAAATACGTTGGAGTATAATTTAAACGAGAAATGAAATAATGAAAGTCTTTTCACTATTTCATTTCTTCTAAAAGAATGGATAGACAGAACTGCTCCCGATTTGTGAACACCGTAATAAGAGTATATTGTGTGAATTATTTTATTTATAGATAGTCTGTTATAAATCTAAAGCTGTCCTCAAAAACTTGTTCGTTATTTTCTATTAATTTATTGATAAATAACAATCTTGCCTCAGTAACATCATCATTATTCAAGTTCAAAAAATTAATAGTTGCTTTTGCTCTGTCGTTATCTTTTTTCGCAATAAGTTTACCCGAGTATGAATCTAAATGAAAATATTTATCAAAAAAATAATCTGGCTCGTCTGGCTTTATCGGTTTAGGAATTTCAGAATATTTATTGTCGCGTTTGTGAGCATTACAACTGTTGCAAGCCACAAATAAATTTTCCCAAACATACTCTAATTCAGGATAATCTTTTTTATTTTGAAAATGCTCGACCACTAAATTACCTGAATTATAGAAATATTCATCGCAATACGAACAATGATTTCCTGAGATTAACAATAAAAATGGTTTTACACAGTCGCGAAACTCCTTATAATTAATATCATTGCAATCGGGCTTTGGAGTTCTATTTTGTTTGTGCATTTTCTTTTAGTTTTAATAGCTGATTTTCTTCTATTTTTGCAATCATACGTGTTTGCGAACTTATTTGTAACATTTCAAGCAGTTTTTTGTATTTTTCACTTTCCATTAGCGAAAAATCATTCTTTTTTATTATTTCATCGCGTATTTTTTGAAATTCTTTAATATTTTTAGTTACATTTTCACTAAAATAATCGCTATCAAAAAAATTACGATACAATGCCTCAATACTATATCCTATTGGAATTTCTTTTAACTCAACATTTCCGTTCTCATTTAAAATGAACGCTTTATGACCTTCGGCAGACTGTAGTGCAACTACATTATGCGTTGTTAAAATAAACTGAATATTAGGGAAAACTTCTTTTAAAGCCGACAAAAAAGTGCGTTGCCAAACTGGATGCAAGTGTTTATCAAATTCATCTATCAATATCGTACCGTTTACAATTTTAAAAATATCTTTTATTTCAACGGGTTTGAGGAACAAATTTTTTCGGGCAGATAGAATTTTAACAACAATATCAGTTATTAAAACTATGTTTGTGCGAAACCCCTCACTTATTTCGTACAAAGAAAATTCTACATTATTTGAGTCAACAAAATAAAATCCGTAACTCATTTTTTTAATTGAATATTTTTTTGAGGATTGCAACATCAAGAATTTATTGATTATGCTTTGTAAACAATTGGAAATTTCTATCAAATCCTTCTGTTGATTCAGAGAATACTTTTGAATAGATTGTTGTTCCAGTCCATTCAATATATCAAGAGGATTGGGTAACGAAATGTTATAATCATTGAACAAAGTTTCAATATAATATGTTTTGGCAACGCCACTTGCTAATTCATCTATATAAATACCAGAAGTTGACTGTTTTGAAGTAAATAAATTTTCGCCATAACCTAATGCCAAATAAGTTTGCGGTATTTCTTTGTTGGCATTTACAGAATAAGGATATATTCGGAGTTCGCGTTCAAAAGTATTCCATTTTAGTTTTATTTCTGCATAAATATCTTCTGTTACAACTTTTTTGTTTATTATAGATTTTATAAATTGATAGTATCCTTGCTCTCTTGGTATCCATTCCATTGTTGCTTGTGGTATCAAATCTATTGCAATTGCTTGTAACAGAGATGTTTTACCACTACCATTCTGACCTATTAATATGTTTATTTTATCTAAATTGTTAATTTCTATACTATTAAATAATTTGAAATTATTAATTTGTAATGAAGTTATATGTTTATTTTCTTTTTCAAAATCTAATGTTTTAAATACTTGCTCTCTTTGTTTTTCATTTTTTAATTCTATTAATAACTCTTCGCCGCCAATTGCTATCAATATTTTATCTATAAATTTACCGTAATGTGTTTTTTCGCCAATCTTAAATTTCTGTATTAATTCCGGTACGTCATAAAATTCGTGTGCATAATTTGTTGTGTAGAACAATTTATTCGGCTTTGT
Organism: Draconibacterium orientale; assembly: GCA_020719345.1. Lineage (GTDB taxonomy): Bacteria > Bacteroidota > Bacteroidia > Bacteroidales > DYQJ01 > DYQJ01. The sequence goes on from DYQJ01000002.1 coordinate 30,737, forward strand.
CACTGAATAGTCTGTTCTTTTTTCATTTATTGCGTTAAAAACCGTTAAAATTGCTTTGTAATTTTGATTTTGATTTTTGGTATTCAAAAAAAGAACATCTATGTCAAGTTCCTCTTCATACATAGAAGTCAAATATTTCAGGTCATTATCTACAATTATAAAATCAGAAAATTTGTAACCCCATTTGAATTTTTTATAGTTTGCAGTTTGAATAGTTAATTGAAAAGCATCTTCAAGTGCTTCTGATAAATTTTTAGAATATCCATCTCTGAAAAAATGTAAATTAGTAAGATTATCAATAGAGTTATAAATAGTTAGATATTCTAAATTCTTCAATTCAAAAATTGCATCAGGAAATTTAGTTAATTTGGTATCAAAAAATTTTAATATTTTAATATTTTGAAGTTTTGGCAAACTTTTTTCAATATATTCTTCAGTTCCTGTTAAATCGGCTTTAAAAAAATCTATCCGTTGGAGATTTTTTAATTTAGATAAATCAGTATATATATCACCTCGCCAACTATAACTTATGCAAATATCTTTGATTGTAATCTTATTAAAATATGGTATTAATGAAATAAATTCATCTGCGGATAAAAGAATTTTATCATCAATATTATACCAAATTTGGTCATAAACAGTAATGTAATTGTCTTTATTTACTTTTTCTATCAGATTATCTATTTCTATTTGTGTCATTTTGTTAATTTTTTTACAAAGTTATACTATAAACTGCAACTTTGGCAAGTTTTAATTACGAAACAATTATACTATAAACGGCAAGTTTTAATTACAACCTAAATTTATTTTATCATAAAATTTAAGGAATGAATTAATGAAGTTTCTTTCATTAGTTCATTCCCTTTGTGATATATTTGCGAGAAATTTTAATTATATTTCTCCAAGTAGTATTTTTACGCGAGCAATATATTTTTCTATGGTTCTTGCTTCAGTGGAAGTATTGAAGTCGGTAAATATTTCGTTATAGACTGCAAGAGCTTCGGTGTATTTATTTTGTTTTTCGTAAGCAAGTCCTAATTTTTTCAAATAAATAGGTGTTGTGAAGTCATTTTTACTTTTATCGGTTGCTTTTTTGTAAGCGGTGATAGCTTGTTGTATGTCTCCTTTTTCCATATATGCATCACCCTTTGCGCCGTTTGCGATAGCAAAAAGTAGTATGTCGTCAGTAGAAAAATCGTTAAGATATTTTATCGCCATGTCATAGTCTGCCAAGTGCAAATAACATATACCGCTGTAATAATTAGCGAGTTCACCGGCTTTTGTAGAGCTGTAATTATTAGCAATTTTCAAGAATCCGGGATAGTTATTATCTCCGTTAAGTGCGAGCGCAAAAGAGTCTATCTCAAAATAATGTTCAGCATAGAACATTTGTGAGAGTGCTTGTTGTTCTTTAGGTTCTTTAATAAACTTCATAAAAGCCCAGTATCCTCCGAATATAATTACTACGGTAAGTAAAACAATAATCAAAGTCTTTTGATTCTTCTCAATAAATTGTTCGGTCTTAGTAAGTGCACCTTCTACATTTTCAAGACCTTCTACTCTGGTATTTTCTTTATTTGTCATTTTTTGATACGTTTAAATTATGTTCAAAAATAAAAAATTAAAATCAAAAAAAAAATCCTCTGTAAATGAGGATTTTTTACATATAAGTAAAAAAGTTCAGCTAGTTGAAATAATATTAGTATTTTTTCTCTTTGATACGGGCTTTTTTACCTGTTAAATTTCGTAGATAGTAAATTCTTGCGCGTCGGACTCTACCTTTTTTATTAATATCTATTTGCTCTATGAAAGGAGAAGAAATAGGAAATATACGTTCTACCCCAATGTTTCCAGACATCTTACGGACAGTGAATGTCGCAGTATGTCCGGTTCCTTTTTTTTGTATTACAACACCGCGGTACTGTTGAACACGCTCTTTACTACCTTCTTTTATCTTGTAGTGTACTGTAATAGTATCTCCGCTTGAAAATTCTGGCCATTCTCGGCTGACAGTGTAATTTTCTTGTACAATTTTCATTAAATCCATGACTTATATTTTATGCTGTGATAATTATAATTTTTAAAATTTTGCTTTTTGAGTGCAATATTAATATATTTTTTTTTATTAATCTAATTTTTTTCTAATTTTTTTTTATTTTTGTTGTAAATAATTTATTTCTATAAAAAAAAAGATGATTACTCGTTATTTTATCCAGCTCTCTTACAAAGGAACGAACTTTCATGGCTGGCAATATCAACCAAATGCTCTCTCGGTACAAGAGACGGTGGAGAGCAAATTAGCAATTATATTACAACAAAAAATACCTTTAACAGGTGCCGGAAGAACAGATACCGGTGTTCATGCAAGATTTTATGTGGCACATTTTGAGGTAGATACCGACATAGAGACGGTCATTTTGACAAGAAAATTAAATATGATGCTTCCGTCAGATATTGCTGTTCAAACGATTTTTGAGGTGGACAATAATTTACATGCCCGTTTTGATGCGCTTCGTCGAACCTACGAATATTATTTTCATTTTGCAAAAGACCCGTTCTTGCAAGATATCTCGCTATATTCGTCTCACAAATTAGATGTGGAAACGATGAATCTCGCAGCCAACGAGCTTTTTCATTATACCGATTTCACAAGTTTTAGTAAATTGCATACTGACGTGAAAACTAATAATTGTCAAATATATAAAGCGGAGTGGCGCAAAGCAGGTAATAATTTGATTTTTACTATTGAAGCCGATAGATTTTTGCGTAACATGGTACGCGCAATAGTTGGAACACTTGTAGAGATTGGAAAACACAAGATGACAATAGCCGAGTTTAAGAATATTATTGAACGAAAAAATAGAAACGGGGCAGGCATGTCAATGCCCGCACATGGTTTATTTTTAACAAAAATAGATTACCAAAAAGAAGTGAATGACAAATTTATGTTATAAACGGCAACTTGCCAAAGTTTTAATTATAAATGGCAACTTGGCAAAGTTGCGTTTATAGTATAATTCTCAATTGTTCATTAACTTAGATACTTCCGAACTCCATGAGGTATGATTTGATGAACTCTTTTAGTTCGCCGTCTAATACTGCTTGTGCATCAGAGGTTTCGTAATTAGTTCTCAAATCTTTGACCATCTTATAAGGATGTAGCACGTAGCTTCGTATTTGTGACCCCCATTCTATTTTGAGTTTTTGTCCTTCTATTTCGGCTTGTTTTTCGCGGCGTTTGCGGAGTTCCAATTCGTAGAGATGCGATTTTAGTATCCGCAGCGCGTTTTCTTTGTTTTGCAATTGAGAACGGCTTTCGGTGTTTTCTATAATTATTCCGGTCGGTTCATGTCTTAGTCTTACACCGGTTTCTACTTTATTGACGTTTTGTCCGCCTGCGCCTCCGGAGCGAAAAGTGTCCCATGTTATGTCTGACTGATTAATTTCTATATTTATGGTGTCATCTACAGCGGGAGCCACAAATACGGATGCAAAAGTAGTTTGTCGTTTGCCTTGTGCGTTGAATGGTGAGATTCTGACGAGTCTATGCACCCCGTTTTCCGATTTTAAATATCCGTATGCTGATTCTCCAGTAAATTCTATTGTAACCGATTTAACTCCTGCGACTTCGCCTTCTTGTATGTCAAGTATTTTAGCTTTGTAATTATTTTTTTCTCCCCAACGTGTGTACATGCGAAGAAGCATTTGTACCCAGTCTAAGCTTTCTGTTCCTCCTGCTCCTGAATTTATTTTCATTATTGCTCCGAGGGCATCTTCTTCTTTACGGAGCATATTTTTTATTTCCAATTCATCTATGAGTTTCTCTGCTAAAAAGTAAAGTTGCTCCACCTCTTCTTCTGATGCTTCGGAAGTTTTGTAAAATCCATAAATAGTGTCCACATCTTCTATTGCTTCGGCGACTTTAAAAAAATGTTTAGTCCACTTTTTCATGTCACTAATTTTTTTCAAATGCTCTTCTGCTTGTTTTGGGTCTGCCCAAAATTTATCATCAGATATTTTAAGTTCGGCTGTGTCTATTTCAATTAATTTATTATCTATATCAAAGATACCTCCTTAAAGCTTGGTGTTTCTGCTTTAAATCTTTTATTTGCTCTATGCTAATCATGTTATTATTTTTTAAATTTATGAAATCTATAACTTGCTCCCAATGTGGCAAAATATGGTGACCCAAGTGCAAGTTCTCCGCCGATAGCTATGTTTTGTGTCAAATATACTTCCATTCCAAAAAATACTATTTGAAAAGAAAATACCGTAGTAGAGGTGCTGTATTCCGGATTTATCGGTATATTGAATTGTAATTTATCAAGGAAACTAAATATTAATTTAGATTCGGCTTTGATTTTCCAATAGCTCAGACCGAGACGAAGTCCCGAATAAATATTTATTACTCTGTTGTCCACGTAATTAGCCAAATAACGAAACCCTATATTTGTACGGTACAGTCCCAATTTACCGCTTATGCTGTCCTCCGGAAATACTAAATTAAAAATATAATTTTGGTGCGACAAAGCTACTCCAATGGTAGAAATTTTATTTATTTTGTAATTATATCCGGCATTGAGGACGGGAATAGTTTTTGCTCCTTCCACGTATTCTGTCAAATCTTCATAATAGTCCACATAGTTGGTTACCATTCCGAGTACGCTTCCTCCAATTGCGACATTAAATTTGTAAGGGTAAGAAGGAGTTTGCGAAAATGCGTTCAATGAGAACAGCAATAATATTGCTATTTTAAATATTTTTTTCATATAGATGTTTGATTATCATATTTTATCTTTTTCCGAAAAGAGTATATCATCAGGAAAGTATAATTGATTGCTGTAAACCGAATTTAAGGCGGCTTCTATATTTTGAATATTAGCTTTAAATATACAACCTTTGAAACCTGTTGATAATAACTCGGTTAGATATGCTTTATCTTCGTACATAGTTATAGCTATAATTTTAAGATAAATATTGTCCCACAATAATTTCTTGGCGGTTAAAATACCGTTTAGTTTAGGCATCTCTATGTCTATCAGGATTATGTCCGGCGTGATTCTCTGACTTTTATCAAAATAAGACAATAGGTCTTCTCCATTTTCAAAACGCGCCACGACTGTGTGTTTTAGTTCTTGAGTCAAACATTGTTCCAGGTTCTCCCCAAATTTCTTGTTGTCATCTACAATTATTAAGTTCATAATATAATATATTTTTAGTTTTTTACAAAGATAAATAAAAAACAAAAAAAACAAAAAATCTTTTAACAATTTTATTTATAAAAAAATCGGGCATGTTTCATTTATTAGGTTACACTTCTTTGCGAAACTTTGCGTTTTTACCTTTGCGAGACTCTGCGTGAAATATTTGATTATCAATTTCTCGCAAAGTTTTTCGCAGAGTTTCGCAAAGAAAAAAATGTAAACTACTTTTAAGCAGTTATGAAAGATGCCAAAAATCTGCTTGAAAATCATTGCAAAATCAGCTCCGCTAAATTAGAATTTGTTATCCACCAATAGTTGAAAATCAAGATGAGCCAGAGGATTCGGGAGTTGTCTTGCTTGGCGTTCAAATGCTCGGTCAGTAGGGTTTGTACGTATGAATAATCAAAAAGTCCATGCGAAAAATATTTAGTGTCCGTTAATATCGTTTGCATCTTAGCAGATTTTTTGAACCATACCGCAATCGGTACCGAGAATCCTTGTTTTTTCCTGTGGATAATATTTTGGGGGAGATGAGTTCGGCAAATTTCTTTAAAAAGAGATTTTGTTTTAAAAAGGCGAATTTTATGATATTCCGGCAAACTAAGCACAAGTGGGACGAGGCGAAAGTCTAAGTAAGGCACTCTGACCTCCAGAGAGTTGAGCATTGATGCTTTATCCGTTTTTCTAAGGATGTCGTTAGATAAATAGTTGTAGAAGTCGTTTAGCTGAAGTGTTAATAAAGTTTTTCCTTGAAAGATTGATTTAATTGGGGTGAAATAATTTCCAAGTAGATTTTTTCTCTGGTTGATAGTTGTTTGTGACATCCAGTTTAAGTGTCTTATATTGATATTTTTATCATAGTCGGCGAAGAATTTTTTTATTTTATAAGTAAAATGAAGATTTTTATCGCTTGCAGGAAGTAAATTAGCTATGCGATTGAAAATTTTAACGGCTATGTTAGGTATTAATTTGGCTACTTTGTAGGCGAGATAAGAGTCGTATCCGGCAAATATTTCGTCGCTTCCATCTCCGGATATTGCAACTGTAACATTTTGTCGCGTGATTTTGGAGAGAATATAAGTTGGAATAAGTGACGGGTCTCCAAATGGCTGGTCAAGCTTTTGAATAACATTGAATATTGTATCTTCTTCAATATCAATAATTTGATAGAAATGTTTTATATTATAATGCTTGGTAACTATTTTTGCATAATCTAATTCGTCAAATGTTTTTTCATTGAATCCGATAGTAAAAGCTTCGTATTTATTTTGATATTGTGCAATGATGGCGCTAATAAATGCCGAGTCTATCCCGCCGGAGAGAAAGCTTCCTACTTTGACATCTGCGACAAGAGTTTTGATAATGGCATCCGGTAAAATTTCTTTAATTTTAATTATTCTTTCTTTTAAGGGAAGTTTTTTTTGTTCCTCTACTTCTGCTTCTAAGTCGTAATATTTTTTTATTTCAAAAATATTATTTTTTAAGTCATAAATCATATAGTGCGAAGTAGCCAGCTCCATGATTTCGTTGTAAATAGTAAATAAGCTGTTCACATATTTTTGGTAGAAATAGAAGTTTAGCGAGTGCATATTGATAGAGAGTTCAATATTATGAGCTTTGATTGCTTTTATTTCAGAGGCAAAAATAAATTTATTGTTTTTATGATAATAATATAGCGGTTTAATACCAAAACGGTCTCGGGCTAAGAATAGTTTATTATTTGATTTGTCGTAAATTGCAAAAGCCCACATTCCGTTGAACTTATTAAGGCACAGATGTTCCCATTCTTTATATGCGTGCAAAATAACTTCGGTATCCGAGTTAGTAACGAAATGATGTCCGAGTTCTATTAGTTCGTTTTTTATTTCTAAGAAATTATATATCTCACCATTGTATGTGATAGTTAGGTCTTGATAATGCATTGGTTGATTGGCATTTTCAGATAAATCAATAATTGCGAGTCTTCTGTGTCCGAGTGATATATTTTCTTCACAAAAAATACCGTCTCCATCAGGACCTCTATGTTTTTGTATTTCGTTCATTTTGCGAATTGTCGTCTCGCAAAGGAAGTTAAATCCGGCTATTCCACACATAAATTTAATAATTAATTGTTTAATTGTAACTATTTAGCACCTATTAATATATTGAATATCAACATTTTTTCTCGCATAGTTTCGCAAAGATTTGATAATCAATAAAGTTCTTTCTGTGGATTTGCGAAAAATATTGATTATCAATAAATTTAGTTGCTAAATAGTTACGTTTAATTCTAACTCAGCTACTCCACTATAGCATTTAACTATGCAAAAATAAAAAATAATAATTATGTAAAAATAGAAAAAATAATTTATTTTTGCAAAAAATATTTTGGAATATGCAAACAAATCAAAGAAAATCATATATTTACGCTATATCAGCTATTCTTTTGTGGTCTACGGTTGCTACGGCATTTAAGATGTCGTTGCAGAGTATGGATTTTATGCAGTTATTGTTTGTAGCGTCCTCTGTTTCTATGCTTGTTCTTTTTTTGATAATTTTACAACAAAAGAAATTAAATCTTCTTTTTGCTACTACTCGGCGCGAGCTTTTGTTTTCGGGTTTTATTGGCTTTTTGAATCCATTTGTGTATTATTTAACTCTTTTGAAAGCATATTCTATTTTGCCGGCACAAATAGCGCAGCCCCTTAATTATACATGGCCTATTGTTTTGGTTTTATTATCTGTTCCTTTACTTAAACAAAAGCTTCATATAAAGAGCTTAATATCTTTGTTAATAAGTTTTGTTGGCGTCTTTGTAATATCTTTGCAAGGGGATTTCACCAATTTTAAAATAGACCAGCCGTTCGGGGTTTTACTTGCCAGCTCGTCGTCAATTATTTGGAGCTTGTTTTGGATTTTTAATATGAAAGACAAGCGTGATGAGGTAATAAAATTGTTCTTAAATTTTTTCTTTGGCGCAGGGTATAGTTTACTTGTAGTTCTGCTGTTTTCAGATTTCTTTTTTTGGGATTTAATATCTTTGTCTTCAAGTATATATGTTGGTTTCTTTGAGATGGGAATTACTTTTGTATTTTGGCTAAAAGCACTTCAATATACAGTTTCTAATCAGAAAATAAGCAACTTAGTTTATTTATCGCCGTTCTTATCTCTTATTTTTATTCATTTTATACTTGGTGAAGAAATTTATTTTACTACAATAATAGGTTTAATACTAATAATTTTAGGTATTTTTGTACAACAAATAAAAAAAAATATATCTTTGAGAAAAAAGATAATTCAAAAGAATAAATGTTATGAATAGTTATGTTCTCCCGTTAATAGAAGAATTTATTAAGTCTGGTGATTTGGAAATAGCACAGGCACAATCAAAGTATATGCGCAATCAGTTCGCTTTTTATGGTATCAAAACCGACATGCGCCGCCGAATAGAAAAAGAGTTTTTCAAGAAGTATGGTTTACCGGATAATGCCGAGTTAAAAAATATTGTCACCGAGTTGTGGTCTTCCGAATATCGTGATTTACATTATTTTGCCATGACGCTGCTAAGCAAGATGAATGACGAGCAAGATATGTATTTTGTGGATTTTCTTGAGGAATTGATGCTAAAAAATTCGTGGTGGGATACTATAGATTATATCGCTCCTCATTTGGTGCGAGAATTTTTTGAGAAATATCCGGGCTGTATCCTTACTTATTCGTTACGATGGATACATTCAGATAACATTTGGCTGCAGCGTGCGGCTTTAATATTTCAGCTGTATAGAAAAGAAGAGACAATGTTTGAGCTGTTAAAGATTTTGATTCGCACACGAGTGAATTCCAAAGAGTTTTTTGTACAAAAAGCCATTGGATGGAGCTTACGACAGTATGCGAAGACGAATCCGACGAAGGTTTTGAAATTTGTGAACAAAACCACTAAGTTATCTCAACTCGCAAAGAAAGAGGCGTTAAAACATTTGAATAAGTAAATAATTTTATATAGATGAAAAGTTTTTTGTATTTCTTGGGGTTGTTGTTTTTCGCGGTGCTGTTTTTTATCTCCTGTAGAACAGGAAATTATAGTTTTGATTTAGATAGCACCTATAAAATAACTAAAAATGAGTGTCTTGACTACGGCTTACCTATTACTTGTTTTGAATTACAATATCCGAGTCGCATGCAGGTTATTTTTGCAAAGACCGGAGCATATAATCCTAACTATATAGAGTTTTATCATAAAACGGAAGATGTTTTTTATGAAGGTTTGACCATTGCTACATACGAAGGAGCAAGCAGTGCGACAGATTATTTGAATGAAACAATATTAGAACAATATCTAAGTAATTATAACTCACAAATTCCGGAGATAGAAGTTTTTTTCAAAGGGAAATCCGATTTTTGCGGAAAAGATTGTTATCAGCTGCAATTAGCCGTAGAAATATCTGACTTAATGTATGGAATTAAAGGAAATTACAAGATATTATTAGTTTTGCTGCCTCACGAAAATGGTTTGACAAACGGAGTAACATTGATATTTCAAGCAACAGATAAATCAGATATAGAAGAATTTAGTGATTTCGGACACGAGGGAAATACTGCTAAGATATGGCAAAGCTTTAGTTTTAAATAAATTATTTTACCGGATCATACAAAAGTCCTGTAGCATAGTGTGTGTGATAGTTGTGAGAATTTAAGCCATTGCATCTTGATAAACGGTCGAAGCTGTCTAATATTCCTATAATAAATCCGTTATCTTTCACACTTTCAACTGCATATACCGAGCAAGAAGGATAGAATGAACAAGATTGCAAATCATTAGCCGAGAAGACTTTTTTATAAAATACGAAAATATTTCCTAACAGGAGTTGATATTCGTTAGAAAAAGAAAAGCTGTAGTGATATTTTGCAGCTGTAGTTTTATTAGTGTAGCGAAAAGAATTTATATCATAAGTAGTTTGCGAAGCAACATTGCCAACTTCAAAGCACAAAAGAACACAAAGTAATATAATCTTTGTGTTCTTTTGTAAGTTCAAGATGTTTATATTCTGTTTAAAAACGTGGACAAGGAATGATTGCATGCTTTTTAGGTCTATCTAAACGAGATTCAAATCGGTACATTAAAGATATTTCATGTGCGCCGCCAGAGGCACCCAATAATTTTGAGATAGTCAAATCGTAGCTGTATCCAATGTTCATTTGAAAGATTTCGTAACCTATTAGAAAAATCAATGCGTCCATGTTTTCCAATCGGTTCATATCTTTAAGAATTTGTCTAGAAGCGAGAGGTAAACCGCGTACCCATATTCCGAGTGTCATAGGTGGATGCGTCCAATATGCTCCTAAGTCTAATTGGTCATATCCGCCTTGGTATCTGTAATGTGCTGAAAAAGAGACATTTTCTTGGTCGCGGTCGTTGTAGAGTCTACTATTAGTTTTTCCAACATTTATTCGGTACCCTGCAAAAATAGAAGTCCGCATACTTACTCGTGACTGGTCATCTAATGTAAGCGATTCATTAGGACGAAATAAGTGGTCTACACTTATTCCAGCCCAGAAGTATTGGGGATTGAAAAATATAATAGAAGCTACCGCATCTAAGTAAAATTTTTGTGGTAGCGGCGGTTGCTCCAATGTCTGCTTAACTACTGAGCCGTCAGAGGTTATCATATCACCGAAAATTAATTTTTGGAAATTAATACTACGTTGTGACATCTTAAGATGCATTCCCGGGTAGACGTAAAAACCACCATTGTATTTGGTTATCGTTCCATGCCAAGAGTATGAGACTCCAAATTCTGTTAGCGCCAAATTTCCTGCTCCTGCTTGGTCTCTCACCGACAAAACTCCTAATCCGCTGTTAATATCTTCCAGATTTTGGTCGTACGAGGCAGAAAACGTAGTATAAGTTCCTTGTATAGAGGGCCACTGGTCTCTAAAATTAGCAACAAATCTTCCGCTCTGGGTGGCTCCCGCAAACGAAGGCGCAAGGACTAAAGGTGCAGAGTAAAATTGTGAGAATTGAATACTCTGACCGTAACCCAATTTAAACATAATCAGGTTAATCACTATCACTATATAAATACTTTTTTTCAATTTTTTTAGTTTTTGGGTTCGTTATATTTCCTTTTAGAAAAGACAAAGTTATAATTTTTTATGCAAACAAATATATGTTTGTTTATTTTTTTATTTTTTTTGAAAGTTTACTAATAATAATAACTAAAAAATAGTAAAAAAATTATATTCTTTTTTGTTTTTTTTTATTTTATTTTACGAATTTTTATTTTTAGCACCGCAAAGAGCATCGTCATAAATGGACTGATGATATTGAAAAAGCAATAAGGCAGATACGATAATGTACTAACTCCCAAGATGCCCGATTGAGTGGCACCGCAAGTATTCCATGGAATTAGAACAGAGGTAACAGTTCCTGAATCTTCTAAAGTACGGCTGAGAACCTCCGGAGCAAGTCCTTGCTGTTTATAAATATCAGCATACATTTTACCGGGGACAACCAGAGAGATATATTGGTCAGAGGCAGTGATGTTGAAAAAGATACAACTAAAAGCCGTAGAGATAATTAACGAAGTGGTAGTTTTGGCTACTTTTAAAATACTGGAAGATATTTTGCTTAGCATACCTCCGGCATCCATAGTGCCTCCAAAAATCATAGCGGCGAGAATCAACCATACAGTGTTCAACATTCCGGACATTCCAGAAGTGCTAAAAAGCGAGTCAACGTTGATATTTCCTGTTGTCACGCTGATATTTCCATACATTGCTTGCATCATTATTTTGTAAGAGTTCATAAAAGATATTTCTCCGCCGGCAGATAACTGTTGTATGACATCTTCTTGAAAAATAAGAGATAAGATGGCGCCAAGTAAAGTTCCTATTAATAAAGACGGGATTGGCGGCGTCTTTTTTACTATAATTATTATTAATAATATTGGGACAATAAACAGAATAGGACTGATGAAAAAAGTGTTTTTTATAGCCGTTTGAACTGCATTCACATCGTTTGTAGAGTCTTGCAAATCTAAGGTAAATCCCATGAACAAAAATATAAGTAATGTAATAATTAAAGTCGGAACAGTTGTATATAACATATATTTAACATGCGTGAATAAATCTGTTCCAGCCATTGCTGGTGCTAAATTGGTGGTGTCTGAGAGAGGAGATATTTTATCGCCAAAGTAAGCACCGGAGATGATTGCGCCGGCGACCAGCGGTTTGCTGATACCTATAGTAGTTCCGATTCCGATGAGCGCGATTCCGAGAGTAGCAATTGTTGACCACGAGCTTCCTGTCGCCAATGAAACAATGGCACAAATAATTACCGTAGCAAATAAAAAGATTCGGGGTTGTAAGATGTCTAAACCATAGTAAACTAATGCAGGAACTATTCCGCCGATGAGCCATGTTCCAGATAATGAACCTATTAATAACAATATAATAATAGAAGGCATGGCATCACTGATTGTTGAAACGATGCGGCTCCGTATGTCAGTCCATTTTACACCTTTATAAATCGCTATCACAGAGGCAAGTGCTGCACTAAAAAACAATGCGAGCTGATTAGCACCGTCCAGAGTAGCATCTTGCCAGATAATTACGTTCAACGTTAATAACGCTATCAATAAGATAATAGGTACAAAAGCAGTGAAAAGCGAAACATTTGTTTGTTTGTCGTTCATTGTGTTAAAAATATATCTTATTTATTTTCTTGGTCTAAAATTATCGCATAATAACCTACTACTTTATTTTTGTCACCATATATTATATCGCCAGAGTTTTGATAATCAATAATTTTATATTTTACGGAGTCCATATTTTCAGTGATATTCAACAACACTAATACCGAAGACCATCCGCAAATTCCGGTAGTAAGGTTTTCTATGTCTGTTTTATCTATAATATTCAGATAAGAAATAAATTCTGCCGATTTATTAGATAAAATAGATAATGCAGTTTTTTTATCTATCTCCTTAGCGTCTTCGTAAGTAGGATAATGGGCGAAATCGGTGCTTATCACAAACAAATTCTCGTCTGTGAAGTATGGTTTTATTTTATCGGCTATTTTTTTTATTGTTTCTACGTTATTTGTGCCTATGATTATCGGGACAATTTTAAAATCATAATTTAGTTTTTGTTGTAAAAACGGCAGCTGCACTTCTAAGCTGTGTTCGCGCAGATGTGTTGCTTCGTTGTTTTCAAATAACAAATTATTTGTCAATAAATTTTCAATTATTGTCGTGTTAATTTTTACTTCTCCTATCGGGGTCAAATAATTTCCGAAATTATAAATTGACGCCCCTCGCAGATGCGTATAATGACTCGTTCCTATGAGGAATACATTTTTAAAGATGCGAGAACTATCTATTTGATTATAAGCGTTAGCTGCTGTTTGTCCGGAAAAGACATATCCTGCGTGTGGCGCAATTACTGCTCTCAAATTATTTTTTTCGTACTTTTTAGCTTTCGCAAAAAATAGATTTATTTCGTCTATGAGTTCATCTTTATTAGCCGGGTAAAATCTGCCGGCAACAGCGGGAGCTCGGTTTTTCATTGTTGTAAAGATAATAAGTAATTAATAAGTTTTTGTGTTGCAATGGCTCGGTGACTGATTAGATTTTTTATCTTTGCATCCATTTCTCCGAATGTTTGTTCGTATCCGCGTGGGCGAAATATTGGGTCGTAGCCAAATCCGTTGGTACCTTGTCTGCCGGTTGTTATTTCGCCTTCTATTATTCCTTCAAATAATGTTTCGTGTCCATTTATTATCAGCGAGATGACAGTTTTAAACTGGGCTTTTCTATTGGTGGCATCCTGCATATTAGTTAGAACTTTATCTATATTTCGTTGATAATCTTGTGGTTCGCCGGAGTAACGTGCCGAGTAAACTCCCGGTGCGCCTCCAAGATGGTCTATTTCTAAACCTGTGTCATCTGCAAAACAGTTGACATTATATTTTTCATAAATATAAAATGATTTTTGTGAGGCATTTCCTTCTATTGTATCCTGCGTTTCGGGTACTTCTTCATTACAATTGATTTCACTAAGGGTAAGGAGTTCAAAGTTGTCACCTAATATGGCACGTATCTCGTTTACCTTGTTCTTGTTTTGAGTAGCAAAGACTAATTTCATTTGATTGATATTTAAGTTAATATACGTTCTAATAAAACAACATTTTCTACATGTTGCGTATGCGGAAACATGTCCACAGGTTGTATGCGCATGACCTGATATGCGGCAGACAAAATATTTATATCTCTCGCTTGAGTAGCAGGATTGCAGCTGACGTAAACTATCTTATTTACATTTAGTTGCAATATTTTATCTAATATAGAAGGTTCTATTCCTGCTCTTGGAGGATCCATGATTAAAACATCTGGACTTCCATTAGCTTCTATAAATTCGGTAGTGAATATATTTTTTACGTCTCCACAAAAGAAAAAAGTATTAGTTATGTTATTAAGATTGGAATTTATTTTGGCATCGTCTATGGCTTCGGGGATATATTCTATTCCGATGACCTTAGATGCTCCTTTGGCGAGGAAGTTAGCAATTGTTCCGGCGCCGGTATATAGGTCATAAACAATTTCTTTTCCGGTGAGTGCGGCAAATTCTTCTGTTATTTTGTACAAATTATGTGCTTGCTCGGTGTTGGTTTGAAAGAAAGATTTTACTCCGATTTTATATTTCAAGTCTCCTATTCGGTCAATGATATGGTCTTTACCTTTGTATAAAATAGGATTCTGGTCAAAATAGGAGTCATTATATTTGGTATTAATAATATAATAGAACGAGGTGATTTCCTGATAATTAGTTGCAATATAGTCCATTAGTGCTGTCCGTTTTTCGAGGTCTTCGTAATTGAAAATAATAATAACCATTAGTTCGGATTCTATGCTGTTACGTATAATCAAATTTCTGAGGAATCCTTTTTTTTGTTTGTGGTCATAATATTCATAATTATTCTCTACAGCAAATTTTCGCACGCTGTTTCGTATCCGATTGGTAGGTTCTTCCTGTAACCAGCATTTACGTATCTCCACGACGCGGTCAAATTTTTCGGGAACATGAAAACCGAGTGCTAAGGGAGAGGTATTTTGTGTTTGTTCATCCACTTTTTCAAACCAGCGATGGTTTGAAAATGTATATTCAAGTTTATTGCGGTAACCGTAAATCTTTTCAGAAGGCAAAATATCGGAGATATTTTTAATCTCTATTTTGGCTATACGTTCTAAGGCATCTACTACTTGTTTTTGTTTATACCTTAGTTGGTGCTGATATTCAACATTTAACCACTTACAACCGCCGCATGTTCCAAAATGTTCGCACACCGGATTTGTTCGGTATTCGGATAGTTTATGAAACTGTACGGGGATTCCTTCTTTGTAGTTCTTCTTCTTTTTAATTATTTGCAAATCTACCACGTCACCGGGTACTACGTGTGTGGCAAATATCACTATATCATTTAGTTTAGCCAATGCTTTACCTTCGGCTACTATCTCTAATATTTCCACGTTCGCTACTATCTCTATTTTTTTATCTCGTTTTCTCACTGTCGTATTAAGATTATTATTTTCAAAATTGTTACAAATATAAAAAAATATATTTATTATCTTTATTTATTATACAACTTTTTTGATTAATACCATTTTTTTACAGCGACGAGTAATTACTCCGTTGTTACTTTTCTATTTACTGTACATTATAGAGAAGACACAACAAAATATACAAATAATTTTAGATAAGTATTTATGGCTACCCACGTAATCTTGGACAAAATTTTGAACCATATAAGGAATATAAGG
>DYQJ01000267.1 GCA_020719345.1 Draconibacterium orientale
AAATAAAATAAATAGCGTGTTTAGTCACCATTATTTTACGCTATCAATATTTTGGTTCTTGAAAGATATTTTTGATTATGAGGCAAGCGTGAAAGATTGCTTCTTATAAGTCTCTGTGCCGATAGATATTTGAAAGATACCGTAATTTGTTTTGCTTTTTAATACAAAAGTACAAACAAAAAGAACTTATATTAGAAGACTACTATAAATGGAAAGGCAGCTTTAGACAAATAGATGACATCACTATCATCGGCATACGCTTTTAAAAATAAAATATTTTATTTTTTTTTCTTATAAAGTATATAAAATATATTAGAAATATTATATTTGCAATACTAATTCTTTAAGATAATTAATTTAAAATATTATAATATGAAACGAAAAAGTGGAATATTGTTGCATATCAGTTCATTACCTAATCATCACGGTATTGGAACATTAGGAAAAGAAGCTCGTGAATTTATTGATTTTCTTAGTCAAACCAAACAAACGCTTTGGCAAGTTCTACCGCTAAGTCCTACCGGATACGGAGACTCGCCGTATGCCTCTGTCTCGGCATTCGCTGGAAATCCTTTATTTATTGATTTAGATATTCTCGCAGACCAACTACAAGGAAAATTAGAAATAGGTAATTATCACTCTGAAAACGAAGAAAAAGTGGACTTCGGAGCAGTAAAAGACTTCAAACTTCCTATTTTACGAAAAGCTGCCGAAATATTTTTAAACGACAAACCTAATGATGAGAATTATGCCAATTTTAAAAACGAACATAAGTTCTGGTTACAAGACTATGCCATATTTGTGGCTATCAAAGAAAATAACGGTTACATTCCGCTTGCCTCTTTTGATGAAAAATTGCGAAAACGTGACGAAGCTGCACTCGCCGAAGCTCATAACAAATATGCACACGACATAGAAATTAACCAAGTTATTCAGTATTTCTTTTATACTCAATGGGAAGAGTTAAAAAAGTATGCAAATACCAAAGAGATAAAAATAATAGGGGACATACCTTTATACATAGCCGCCGACAGCGCTGACTTCTGGACTAATGCTAACCAATTTATCGTAGATGATAATCTAATGCCTACGAAGGTTGCAGGTGTACCACCTGATTATTTTAGCAAAACAGGACAACTGTGGGGTAATCCTTTGTACAATTGGGAATTAATGAAAAAAGACGCATACAAATGGTGGATAGAACGGCTCAACGTCAATTTCAAACAATTTGACATACTTAGAATAGACCACTTCAGAGGACTCGCCGAATTTTGGGCTGTCGCAGCAGGAAGTCCTACCGCAGAAAAAGGCGAATGGTTGAAAGCTGGAGCAGAAGATTTTGTAGATGCGATTGTAAATAGTTTACCTGATGCCGAATTTATAGCCGAAGACTTGGGATTAATTACCGAAGACGTAGTTGCGCTAAGAGACCGACACAAAATGCCAGGCATGAAAATATTACAATTTGCCTTCGGCGGATTCCGTCAAGACCCATTTTTACCATTCAATTTTGACGCTAATTGCATAACTTATACCGGAACACACGACAACGACACCTCAAAAGGATGGTTCAAAACAGCACCAGCTTACGAGAAAGAATATTCCTCTAAATATATTAATAAAGAACTTAACGAGGACAACTTCGCACACGAACTAATACGACTCGCTTTTGCTTCGGTAGCTAAAACGGTTATTATTCAGCTGCAAGATATTTTAAATCTCGACTCGTATGCCCGAATGAATATGCCGGGAAGTGCCTCAGGAAACTGGACTTGGAGATATAAAACAGATGCTATAACACAAGCACACAAAGACATGATAATAGAACTAAGTGATATTTACGGAAGAAATATGCCGGAAGAAATATCCCAACTTGAAATAGCTAAGCAAAATAAAGAAAAATCATCTAATAATTAGCCATATCTATTATGCAATCTAAAATATTAATATTAGATTTTGGCTCGCAATACACGCAGCTCATCGCAAGAAAAATCAGAGAGATAAACGTGTATTGCGAAATATTTCCTTATAACAATTATCCCGAAAACTATCTTGATTATAACGGACTTATATTGTCTGGCAGTCCAGCATCGGTACGCGACAAAGATGCCCCACAAATAGAACTTAATCTTTTTAGAAACAAAATTCCTATTCTGGGAATTTGCTACGGCGCACAATATATGGCACATAAATATAACGGCGAAGTAATGCCATCAGATAAAAGAGAATACGGAAGGGCTAATTTGAAATACATTTGCAATGAAGAAATATTATTTAATAATATTAATCTCAATTCGCAAGTATGGATGTCGCATGGAGATACGATTGTTAATATCCCACATGATTTTACTAACATTGCAAGCTCAGAAGAAGTAAAACATGTCGCTTTTAAAATTAACAACGAAAAAACATACGGAATACAATTTCACCCCGAAGTATATCACTCCTCTGACGGACAACAATTGCTAAAGAATTTTGTTATAGATATTTGCAAGAGCATACCCGACTGGACACCTGCTTCGTTTGTAGAAACTACAATACACGAACTACAACAAAAACTAACCGAAGATAAAGTGATTCTCGGACTCTCCGGAGGAGTAGACTCGTCTGTTGCAGCGGTGTTGTTACACAAGGCGATAGGTAAAAATCTGACTTGTATATTTGTTGACAATGGATTATTACGACTAAATGAATTTGCTGAGGTAATGCTATCCTATAAAAATATGGGACTCAACGTGATAGGAGTAGATGCTGCACAAGAATTTATTACTAACTTAAAAGACGTAGCCGAGCCGGAGAAAAAACGCAAAATTATAGGTAAAACATTTATTCAAGTATTTGATAGAGAAGCTAATAAGATAGAAAATGTAAAATGGCTCGCACAAGGAACTATTTATCCGGATGTCATTGAATCGGTGTCAGTGAACGGTCCTTCGGCTACTATAAAGTCGCATCACAATGTAGGAGGATTGCCTGAGTTTATGAAGCTGAAAATAGTGGAACCTTTGAGACTTCTTTTTAAAGACGAAGTTAGAAGAGTAGGAGAGGAGCTAAATATTCCACACAATATTCTCAAACGACATCCATTCCCGGGACCCGGACTCGCCATACGAATTCTCGGAGACATCACGCAAGCAAAAATAGATATTTTACAACAAGTAGATAATATTTTTATTGAAGAACTAAAAAAAGATAATTTATACAATTCAGTATGGCAAGCCGCCGCTATTTTATTGCCAGTACAATCAGTCGGAGTGATGGGAGACGAACGAACTTATGAAAATGCAGTGGCATTGCGCGCTGTTTCCTCCACTGACGGTATGACAGCAGATTGGTCACATCTGCCGTATGAATTTCTTGCTAAGGTCTCAAACAAAATAATCAATAATGTAAGAGGCGTAAACAGAGTAGTTTATGACATAAGCTCCAAACCGCCGGCAACGATAGAATGGGAATAATTTATATTTAATTACAGGAGTTCAGGATTAAATAGAAAACTCCTATATGAGTTACACATAAATAACCACCATTTCATCGGTGGTTATTTGTTGCTGAATATATTGCCTTGCATCAATAAAAGGGCATGTTTCATTTATTAGGTTACACTTCTTTGCGAGACTCTGCGTGAAATATTTGATTATCAATTTCTCGCAGAGTTTCGCAAAGTTTTTCGCAGAGTTTCGCAAAGAAAAAAGTGGAAACTACTTTTAAGCGGTTATGAAAGATGCCTTTATTTCGTTCAATTGTTTCAAAAGTTTGTTTGTTTCAAGCGAAACGGTTACTAATTTTTTTATTAGTCTTATTATTTGGTCGTTATCTATTTCTATATCAACGTATTGGTCTGCTATCCACTGAATAGGACTTCTTCCGCTTACTTTGTAGTGGTGAATATCTTCGGGCAAATATAAAGAAAAATAATCATTATAAAACAGAATATTATCTTTTTTAGATAATATAAGTTTGCGTATGTTAAAATGTTTTTCAACTTCTTTATTTTCAACTATTTTTAGGTCTGTTTCGGTGATGGAGTCAAAATTTAGGTGTAATTCGGCTAATTTTCTTCCTATTTCCGATATTTTTAGAAAATGTTCTTTGAGAATAGGGATTCGCGGCTCGTTTTGTTTTAATTGTTCAATAAAAGTTTGTTTAAAATTTTCGTAATGAAAAATGGCATATACATAATAGAAAATTTGTTCGTAACTAAGTTTTTCATTCTGCAATTCCTCCCGTAATTTAGTTAGTATCCAAGTAGTTACGTTGTATTCTTTTTTCTTGTTTTTAACATAAAACAATGGAAAAATTTGTGATGGCGTTGTGGTACCATGCTCTATATGTAAGTTTGAAATTAAACATGAAAAAGAATGTTGCGCTCCAAGTCCTGTGATAGAAATCAAATTATTAGGGAATTTGAGTAGTTGTCCGATGTTAGAAGGCAAATCAGTTAAGATGTTGTCGTAGTACAAATGTTTTACGACAAAAGGACGAAACATGGATTTCACAATACAATTTTCATTGAACGAAGTTTTTTTCTCGGTCATCATTTTTCTTTTTAAATCGCGGCTCCATTTTATCTTATTAACATCGTAATTAACAAAATCTTCTATCTTAATATTTTTTTTATTTAATTTATTTACTATTAAATAATCTTGCAGACGCACAATTTCGGAATTATAAAATTCAATTAAAGGTTTCACTTTTTTGCTAAGTTTTTCTATATTGAAATCATGTACCCACTGGTCTCTGTCAGTTTTTATGCCCGGTGTTTTTGAGTAAAAAATGCTTTCGCCGCTTTTATTATACAACGCGACA
>DYQJ01000268.1 GCA_020719345.1 Draconibacterium orientale
AAAATAAATTCTAAATAGATATTGAAATTGACAAAAAAATACGTTTTAAAATTTTGAATCACTTAACCCTGCCAGCGTTTTTTTTTACGCTGGCAGGGTTTCAGTTTCTTTGGGGCTTATTATTCTGCTTTTTTAATTACGTGTTCTAATACCGTTCCTTTCAATAAGTTAGCAAAAACTTCGGCGATGCTTTTTCCTCCGATGATAGATAGTGGCGCCATTGATTGTGCCATTTTTTCGGCAAGCGCTTTATCTGCGAAACCTTGTAGTGCAGCAATCAAGTCTGGAGATATGGCTTTTGCTTTTTCTATTATCGTATTAGCTTCGGCATTTATTTCTACCAATCTGTGTTCAATTTTTTCACGTGCTATTTGCAATTGCAATTCTTCGGTTGCTTTTCTGCGAGCCAGTTCGTTGTCATTGATTTGATTAAGAGTATCTTGTCGTTGGAGTTGTACTTCTAATTGACGTTGTTGAGTATTTATTTCTAACTCTAAATTAGTGAGTGCGAAGAGTAAGTCTTTTTGTATTTCTTTGATTTTCAAATCTACTTCTTCACGTTTGGTTAACGATTTCTCGTTTAAGATTTTTCTTGTCAGTCCTTCGTTGTCATGCGTGAAGTTGAACTCGTTTTGTTTTGCTACGAGCATAAGTTTACGTTTCATTTCTTCATGTTCGGTGGCAAACAATAATTTCTCTACTTCTTCGTCTAATATGTTAATATCTAATATTTCTAAGTCGTAAACCTGCATTCCGTTTTCCTCGAATTTTCCGCTGTTTCGTTGTCCGTTTTCGTCTGTTTTTCCTAATACGGCATCTCTTAAAATATCTATCGCATTAGCATAAAAATCTATTATAGACAGTTTTTTGACGGTATTTCGTATTCTTGACTTCATGTTCTCGCATAGGAATTTAACATAGTTTTCTACATTAAACCACTTTTCCGGTTCGCCTGTAAAATTGACGCGATACGATAAGCTAACTTGTACGGGACATAAATCTTTTGATTCAACTTCTATGAGGTCAGAGACTTTATTGTATAGGACTCTGAGGAAGACTGTTCTTGTGAGATTTTTATCTGATTTAGGTGTTCCGGTAGAAAATTCTATTACAGCGATATCTTCGTCATATTCAAGTTGATATGTTTGTGGTCCGACAATAACTTTTCTGTTACCCGATTTGCTGGTTATTAATAGTGCGTATCCTGTCCATATATCTATTGTAACTGCTCCTTGGAATTTGGTATCTAATGTAATAGATTTAGCTTTAGTAACCGAGTTTGAGCGTAAGAATTCGTCACTTGCTATTTCGCGGGAGACTTTTTTGTCCACCGATTTTTCTAATTGCGGCGTGAAATATTTTTCTACTTCTTTTTGAGTTAAATATTCGTTCATTTTTTCATAACGTGCTACATCTCTGAGTCTTGCGTTGTAGTCGATGACCTCTCTATTACCTGGGTACCATAGGTTTGCTTGTTTTTCGCTGAGGATTCGTTGCACGATGACCGATTCTCGTGGGTCAGGTAAAAACATGCAAGGACCTTTTTTAAGGGTAATTTGTCCGGTATTGCGATTTAAGAAATATCTGCCTTCTCCTGGCGGAATTGCTACGGCTTGATAAATTTCTTGGTCTCCGTACTTAATAATGGCGTGTTCTACTCTCGGATAATATATTTTAAGTTCTTTTCCGGTAAGAAAAAGTTCGTCTCCGATATTGTAAGTGACATCAGATTCTTTGTAAGGAGAAATAACTTTGACGTGCATACCGGTATTTTCGCTGAGTTCTATTGCTCGGAATTTAGTGTAACCGTTCTTTTCATAGAAATGTTCGGTAGGATTTGGAAATACGACATCGGGACCTTGTATGTATCTTTTGTTTCCGTTTTCGTCTAATAATATGCAATACTCTAATCTTTCGAGAGTTATCGCATTTCTAACATATTCTTCGTTTGCATCCGGCACAACTTCCAATCCTGTGGGAGGAATATAAAAAGATACTTCCGTTCCTTTTATCACCAGCAATTTACCTACTGCGAGATTAGGAAGTTCTGTTTCCTTTTTTATTTCTGGATTTGCTTTTTCGTTGTCTGCTTTTTGTGGCATAATTACGGCTTTGTTCCAGTTCTTTTTAGCTTGTTCTTCTTCATATACTCTTACAATCAAATATTGATTAGAGCGAAGTCTGTGTCCTCTAAGTACTTTGACTAATTGTCCGGGCCATAGTGCGAAAAAGTCGGGTCCTTGCAGGTTTACTTTTCTTCCGATGTTGAGTTTTGGCTGATTATTAGCTGTTCCATGATTTGGCTGAATACCGTCTACCGCAGGATTTTTCAAAGCTGCATACCATCCTTCCGGCACTATCGTAAATGCCTTAATCGCCTCGTCTAAAACACAGTTAACAAACTTCTTTTTATTGTTATCAAAATAAACGGGCTGGTCAGTGTTCGCCATGCTCGTTTTGAATGGTCCCACATATGCCACAATGTGACCTTTTGTCTGGTCAGATATGTAAGCATACTGATTTGGTGCCAATACTAAATCTCGTTCTCTTTCATTTGCCATATCAGTTATTTTATCTTTTTTCAACTTATTAAACATTATTATTAATAATTATTTTATACAATGATTGTTCCGATTTTATAGATTATCTGTATAATTACAAATCAATCCTATTATTAAGATGTCATCTATTTGTCTGTAATTCTTTGTTTTCCATGTTTCAAATTCGGTTTCTATAGCTTGTTTTTGTTCATCTAATGACAGAGTCGCTGTGGTAGATATAAGATTTTTAAATCGTGCTGTCTTATATTTTTCAGTTGTCAGTCCGTTTAGTTGGTCAATGAAACCGTCAGAGAAAAGGTATAATTTAGTATCTTTTGTATATTCAATATTATTGTTGACGAAGTCTTTTTCCATCGCATAACTTCCTACCGGACATCTTACGGCTTTATATTCTATTAGTGTGTCGTCATTTACTACATAAATAGAGTTGTTAGCTCCTGAGTATGTAATAATATTTTGTTTTTCATCAATCTTACAAATAGCAATATCCATTCCATCTCGTTGATTCGTTTTAGTGTCGGAATTTTGCAAAGATGTTTTTACTCGTCTTCTAAGTTCTTCTAATACGAATGCAGGTTCGGGCATTCTGTAAAAAGCAAATATATCATTAAGGAAGCTAATTCCGAGCATGCTCATCAGTGCGCCTGGGACTCCATGTCCTGTGCAGTCTGCTACGGCGAGGAATTTGATATGCTCGTCAGTGCGATGCCAATAGAAGTCTCCGCTGACGATGTCTCGTGGCTTGAATATAATAAAAGCAGGGGAAAAATCTTTTAATATGTCCGAGACGGCGTCCATAAGCGTATATTGAATGCGACTTGCGTAAACGATGCTGTCTTTAATATATTGATTTTGAGTAGAAATAATTTCATGTTGTTCTACTGCATAATCACGCTGTTTTTCTATCTTGTCACGTTGTGCTTCTATTTCTTCTTTGTGCTGATGCAGTATTTCGTTTTGTGTCAGTATTTCTTCTTTTTGTTGCAAAATTTCTGCATTTTTGGTAGATAAAATCTCGTTAACCTTCTTTTTTTGTTTATTTAAGACAAATAATTGAATAGCAACTATCAATACTAATATAACGATAAAAAGTAGAGTCCAGAATAATACATTTTGTCGCTGTATTGTAGCTCTGTAGAGTTCTTGATTTGCGAGTAAAATTTCGTTCTCGCGGATAGTTTTTTCTGTTTCGTATCTTGTTTGTATATCAATAAGTTGCTCGCTTTTTTCTTTATTAAAAATGCTGTCTTTGATGTCACTATATTTTTTATAATAAAATAAAGCGGTCTCAAAGTTTCCAAGTTTTTGGTAATAATTATGATAATTAAAAAATAGATTTTTTTGTATTGTCTTGTTGTCGGTTGTCTCCAAAAATTTAGCGGCGCTGTCCATGTATTGGAGACTAAAATCATATTTTTCTTGCATTAAATAAGCTTCCGATATGTTCAGATGCACAATAGACAAATTGTAGTTGTCTTTTAGTTTATAATATATGTCAAGTGCTTTTTTGAAAAAAGTTATTCCTTCGTTAATTTTAGTGGCTTGTACATATTCTTCGCCGATATTGTTATATATACTTGCGACTCCTTTTATGTCTTCAACTTTCATTTTTATATCCAATGACATGTTAAAAAATTCTATTGCTTTATCAGATTCTTTTTTTTCGCCGTACAATGCCCCAAGATTAGCGTAAACCGTAGATAGTCGTTTTTGGTCTTTCAGTGCGATGAAGCATTCTTTAGCGATGTTCATTTTTAATATAGCTTCGTCATAATTGTCTAATATCCAGTATATATTTCCGATATTATTATTAATATTTCCGATGTTTACAATATCATTATTTTTTTCATAAATATTTAAACACAAGAAGAAGAACTTTAAAGAATTTTCATAATTGCTTTTTATATAATATATAATTCCGAGTTCTTTGTAAGCTGCGGCTGTTCCGTCTTCGTAATTAATTTTCTTACCTATCTCCATCGCTTCGTTAGCATAAGTCATTGCCAGGTCTGGCGCCGAATAGCATGTTGTAGAAGCGAGATTATTTAATATATTAATACGAACGCTGTCTTCTTTTTTATAAGCATGCACCAGCGCAGTCAAACTATCTAATTCATTATTAGGTTCTTGCGCTGCAATATTATTAGCTTGCATCAAAAGCAGTATTATAAAGTATATTTTAATTAATTTCATTTACAATATGTATGACAAAAAATAGTTAAATACAATAAAATCAATAAAAAAGGGT
>DYQJ01000435.1 GCA_020719345.1 Draconibacterium orientale
ACAATACAGCCGTAGTAATTAAAGAAAAATTCCCACATGTAAATATTATTCAAGGTAATGGGAATCTATACTGGAATCGGGGTATGCATTTGGCATGGAAAACTGCTGCTGAAAAGCAACACAACGACTTTTACTTGTGGTTAAATGATGATAGCTATTTGTACGAAAATGCTTTACAAGAAATAATTAGTTGTTCGGAAAAAATGCAACACAACGCATTAATTTGTGGCTTTCTGTGTTCGGTTTCATATCCGTATAAAACAACGTATGGCGGAAGTACGAATTCGGGTAAACTTACACCCAATGGTGCTATGCAGGCTGCAACCCTAATAAATGGTAATGTAGTTTTAGTTCCTGCAGGTATTTATAATTCTGTTGGGTTAATTGATCCGATATTTCCACACGCTATAGGCGATTACGATTATGGTCAAAAAGTAATAAAAAAAGGATTTAATGTTAAAACAACTACTGTATTTATAGGGACTTGCGAAAAAAACGAAAAGTTACCAATCTGGTGTTATAGCTCCACTCCTATTATAAAGAGAATAAATGCATTATACTCTCCTTTAGGGAATGCACACCCCTATTATTTTTTCATTTATGAAAAAAGACATTTTGGATTATTGGTTGCAATTAAACATTTTATAAGTATTCATTTAAGAGTTCTGTTTCCGAGCCTATGGAAATAACACATCCTTTTGTTTTCCAAACTGATTCAAATGAAGTTGAACAGTTATATGGTAGCGAAACAAATTATTTGATAGAGTTTTCTGATTCAACTACTACAAATGAGAACTTGCCTTATTGTGCCATTTATTTTAGTAGTAATGATATTTATTATCCAAATAATGCTGAGGCTTTAAACCAAAAAATAAAAATAAAAAATAAATTTGAATGGTATGGACTGAGATACAAAAAGGCATCGAAACATATTTTTCTGAGAGATATAAAAAAACAGTGGTATCTGACAGGTATTAATAGTCATTTAAACAGTATAGAGAAGATGTTTGAATTTATAGAGATTGAGACCAAAGGATATAATGTAGTAACAATCGGAAGTTC
>DYQJ01000436.1 GCA_020719345.1 Draconibacterium orientale
AAATAATTTATTTTGGGCTTCTTCCTTTTGTTTTCGTTCTTCTTCTTCTCGTTGTATTGCTTCTTCTTCTCGTTGTATTGCTTCTTCTTCTCGTTGTATTGCTTCTTCTTCGCGTTGTTTTGCCTGTTTTAAATTGGTTTCTAAATCACCAATGGCATCTATGTATTCTTCTTCGGCTTTTAGTTGTTTTACTATTTTTTCGTCTTGTGTGCCTAATTGAAGATATTTAACTATTTCTCTTGCTACAGCATCTTGTGGTTCTTCTTCTAAGTTATATATTGTATTTGGTGCTTCTTTGGGTAACTTCTGTCGAAATAGTCGCAACAGTGCTTCTTGTCTTGAGCCACGCCATTTGTATTCTGCCGGTGGTGTGGTTATCATAAATATAACTGTGTGTGTCAGTTGTTTAACTGTTATGCTATTTATATCAAGCTCTGTATCGTCTACTCCATCATAAATTTTATTTTTTACAATTATGTACGGTACTTTGAACTCATTAGGACAATACCCCAAAATATAAATTGCTATTATAGGCAGAGATTCTGTTTTGTTTTCTCCATATAAGTCCTTGTATGTCTCTTGTTTCATATAATTTTCGGCAAGATAAGTTCTAAAACGACTTACAGGATTTGGATGTTTGTATTTTTGAATTTCTATCAGTACTTCTTGTGTTTCAACTGCATCTTGAATTATTGCTTTGAAATCAAAACGTGATAAAAACGGATTTCCTTCTTTCAATAAAGGCAACTCTATATTACGAGTTTCGAGGTGAATTATTTCTCTTTTTAGAATAACGGATAAAAATTTTTTGGCTAAATCATTATTATCAAGCAGATACTTAAATGACCAGTCGTATATCGGGTTAAGAATTAACATAATGCTATTTTTTGGCAAAGATACGAAGAAAATATGAAATATGAAATAAAGAAAATATGATAAATGTAATAAAGTTTTCGGTAAGGATTAAATTAAAAAATTGCTAATTCCTGTTTGTAATCCGAATTAGCAATTATACTAAACCGCTTTTATAATTAGTAAATGAACATAGTTGCTTTTTCGGAT
>DYQJ01000437.1 GCA_020719345.1 Draconibacterium orientale
AAATGAACACAAAACTCTTCATTCGTCGCAACATACTCCTGAACCGCTGCCCGGGCTGCAACTCCATCGCAACTCTCCGCCGCAGCCGTTCCCGTAACCTATTTGAGCGTGTCCTCAAACTAATTAAACTAAAGCCCTATGTCTGCCGCGAATGTGGATGGCGCGGGAAAATCTTCCCATTCAAACCCGCAAAAAACATATTAACTCTCCTCCTCCTTTATGCATTAGTAGTAGTCGTATCAGTTTATATTGTCAAACGCTTCCTCGCCAGCTACTTCAACTAATGCAAAACGACTTAATATATTCGATTATAAAAGATCTGACAAAAACGGATATAAAATATGTAGTATGCGGAGGAATTGCCTGTGTTATACATGGAGTAGAGCGAGCCACTTATGACCTTGATATCTACGCTGATTTATATGAGGAAAATTTAAAAAAAATTATTGAGATTAGTAAGAAATATGATTTGATGCCAAGAATACCCGAGCCGATTGAAAACCTGATTAACGAAGAAAAAAGAAAAGAATGGATAGAAAAAAAAGGAGCTCTCGTATTTACACTTGTATCAAAAACATCACCACTGCAAATAGATTTATTTTTAAAATACCCGATAAAATTTTCTGAGCTGTACAAAAATTCCGAAAAAGTAAAAATAGATGACTTCGAATTTTTAATATCATCACCCGAAGATTTGCTAAAAGCAAAAAATGAAATAGAAGAAAAAAGAGACAAAGATTTATTGGACATTAAAGAACTGAAAAAAATAATTGAAACAAGAAGAAAAAAATAAAAAAACTCCCAAGCCGCATCCGGATTTTGACGGCCACCTGGAAAAACCACTTTCGAAAATGACACCAAAGGAAAAATTGCATTATATCTGGCTTCAGATTCTATTCAAACACAACGTCTCCCGCATGGAAATTATTTCCAAAAAGAAATAACTAATTTATTAATCCGCGACAATCTGTCTAATCTGTGTCATCAGTGTTCCAATGCTCTAACTGCGTTCCAAAGTTCTTTATCCGCTTTTATCCGATTTTTTGCTCTTGTTCTTTGATA
>DYQJ01000269.1 GCA_020719345.1 Draconibacterium orientale
AAAATAAAATAAATAGCGTGTTTAGTCACCATTATTTTACGCTACCAATATTTTAGTTAAATTTGCACAAATTTAATATTTTCCACAAAAATCATTCAAGAACCAATATAGATTATAATAAGGAATTATACTATAAACAGTAACTTTGCCAAAGTTTAAAACTTTGGCAAGTTGTAATTACGAAATAATTAAATCCATTTTAAATAGCTAAAATCTTGTCTATGTGGAAGATTCGGGTTTTTCGGGAATATTCGGAAACCGTAGTTGAATTTTCCTGTTCTAAACGGACTGAGCTCTATTGCGTAATGCGCTTTATGATTTTCCTTTTTGATGAGTTTGAGTTCGTATATAGCAATAATTTTTTCGGTAGCCCCTTCAATTTCCGAGATGACCATTTCTACACCTATTTCTACTCCCCATAGTTCGTTGAGGTCAACCACTATTTCGCCTTGGTAGTTTTCGCCTATATAGATGTGGTCTTTTAGTACGTCATTAAAATCTATTTTTTCAATAGCGATGCTGTCCCAGCTTCGTGATACTTTCTTTTTCCACGATGCGAGTTGTTTTGCGAGTTTGTAGTTATCCGCTTTGATGTCTTTTGTTCGGGCATCTAATTTTCCGTAGAATCGTGCTTTATAGTCGTCGAGCATTCTTTTCATGGTAAATTTAGGTGCGATGTTAGCGATACTATTTTTGATAGTATTTACCCATTCGTTAGGGACATTGTTATTATCTCGGTTGTAGAACATTGGTGCTATTTCGTATTCTATCATACGGTAAATATTTTGAGCATCTAATTCGTCTTGATAGTCTTGATTTTCATAAGTAGGTTTTTGCGAGAGCGCCCAACCTGCTTTCTGTTGATAACCTTCTACCCACCATCCGTCAAGAACGCTGAAGTGGAGACAACCATTCATTACCGCTTTCATTCCGCTTGTGCCAGATGCTTCGAGTGGTCTTGTCGGGGTGTTCAGCCATATATCTACTCCGGAGACTAATCGTTTGGCGAGTAGTATGTCATAGTTTTCAAGGAAAATAATTTTGCCTAAAAATTCCGGTCGCTTAGCAAACTGTACTATTCTCTTTATCAATTCTTGTCCTTGTGCATCATTTGGGTGAGCTTTTCCTGCAAAGAGGAATTGTACTGGTCTGTCTGCATTATTTATAATAGCGGCGAGTCGTTCTATGTCTTTAAATAATAGGTCTCCTCGTTTGTATGTAGCAAAACGTCTTGCAAAACCGATAGTTAAAGCGTTGTCGTTGAAAGTATTTTTTAATTTGAGAATAGTTTTTGGGTCTTCTCTTCTTCGTATAAGCGTGGAGTCCAGTCGTTCTTTTATATAGTTAAATAGTTCTTTTCGTTGATTTTGTCGGATATTCCATATATCTGCGTTGCTGACATTATGTATCTTGTTCCATATAGCCGGATTTGATTGGTCTTTTTCAAAATCCAATCCGAAAGTTTTTCTGTATAAAGTTTGCCATTCTTTGATAGTCCAGCTAGGATAGTGAACTCCATTAGTAACGTATCCAATGTGTAATTCTTCAGGGTAATATCCTTTCCATAGCGGATAGAACATATCTTTTGTAACTTCTCCATGCAACATACTAACTGCATTAATTTCTTGCGAGAGATTAGCGGCGAGATTACTCATAGAGAACGGTTCGGTGGTACTTTCGGCATCTACTTTTCCGAGACTGATGAATTTTTTCCATGAGATTCGGAGTCTGCTTGGGTAGTGTCCCATGTAGCTCATGACCATAGATTCAGGGAAAGTGTCGTGTCCGGCAGGTACGGGTGTGTGTGTGGTGAAGAGTGACGAAGAGCGCACAATTTCTAAAGCTTCTTCAAAAGTGTAATTGTTTTTTTGAATTAATTGATGTAGTCTTTCAAATCCGAGTAGTGCGGCGTGTCCTTCGTTGAGGTGATAGATATTTTGTTCTATTCCCATTGCTTCTAATGCTCTCATTCCTCCTACTCCGAGTACCATTTCTTGTTTCATTCTGTTATGGCTGTCTCCTCCGTAGAGATGATGCGTAATAACGCGGTCGTCTTCTTGATTGAAAATATTGTCGGTATCTAGAAGGAATAATTTTACTCTACCAACATTAACTTGCCAGATTAATATTGCTACATTTCTACCAGGTAGAACGACATTAACAATAACTTGATTACCGTTTTTGTCTTTGACCTGGATTATAGGCAATGTGCTGAAGTCTTGCGGAATAGATTTAGATTGTTGTTCGCCTTGGATTGTCAGTTGTTGATAGAAGTATCCGTATTTGTATAATAATCCAACAGCGACCAGATTCAAATTAGCATCGCTTGCTTCTTTAACATAGTCTCCTGCGAGTATTCCGAGTCCACCGGAGAATACTTTTAAGCTGTCATGTATTCCGTATTCCATGCAGAAGTATGCTACTTTTGGGTCTTCGGGTTTCTCGCCTTCTGCCATGTAATTTTTAAAGTTCTTATATACCTTCTTATATTTATTAATAAACAATCCGTCTTGTTCCAGTTCTAAGTATCTTTCGAAGTTAATATGTTTTAGTAATTCAATAGGATTGTATCGGCTTTTTTTCCATGCTTCGTGTCCGTTAAGATATTCGTAGAGGTCAGTTGCTTCGTCGTTCCATGACCACCATAGGTTGTAAGCCATTTCTTCTAAGCCGGCAAATTTATCGGGTAAGCTTGGGTTCACAATTATCGTTCTCCAGATAGGGAGATTAGTTTTAGCTTGGATTTCGGAGGATAATTGTTTAGGTGGCTCTATATACGGAATAGAGTCAATAATATTAACTACTTTTTCTATCGCTATCGCATAGGCATTGTAATAAAATTTGACGAGATTTTTCCAGAGCGCTTTTTGAGATAGTTCGGAAGCTTTTGTTCTTGTGATTTCAATTTCTTGTGGTGTTCGTTTTGCACAAGTTTCAATAATTTCGGATATTCTGAGAGGGATAGTTTCTTGGTTGTCGTCATTATATTCGAGGACTTTCATACAAGATTCTAAACCTATATTTTCTTTTAACATCCATTGTCCGAATCCGGCTAATGTTGTAGTTATGGTAGGGACTTTAAAAGCTAAGCTTTCCAGCGGAGTGTATCCCCAAGGTTCGTAATAAGAAGGGAATACAGTAAGGTCAAATCCAATTAGGATGTCGTAGTATGACATGTTAAAAATTCCATCTTCGCGGTCGAGGAGGTCTGGGATAAAAATAATTTTGACTTTTTCTTCTTTATCATTTTTAATACCGAGAGCTTTGATACGGTTTAAAATAGGGTCATATTCTTCGTCATGTAGTCTGTGAGATAGAAATCTATTAGTATTAGCGTAGTCAATGACAAAATTATCGTCTGCTAATTTTTGTTTTAGGTCTTCTCTTGCTCCGTAGTTGTTTGCGTTGACTAATATAAATGCTACTACTTCTTTATCTAAGTTATTATTTTTAGCTTCGTGTACGGCGTCAATGAAGTGTTCTAAACCTTTGTTTCTAAGTTCGTATCTTCCGCTTGTACCGATGAATTTTACTTGGTCTGATAGTTTGTATCCGAGTATGGTTTCAGATACTTTTTTTAGTTTTTTTCTGGCTTCTGTTCGTTTTGTTTCAAACAGTGCTTCTGTTGGGATAAAATTAGGTTCAAATCCGTTCGGGGTGATTATGTCGGCTTCTTTTTGGAAGAAGTATTTACATTCGCTGTTTGTAATTTCACTTACTGTGGTGAAAGCGTGTGCGTTTTGTGCGACTGTTTTTTCACAAGAGAATTTAGCGGTTACGTCGAGTTCTCGTGATTTGGTTTCTGCATTTATATTTTCAAGGTTCTTGTATAATGCAGCACCTATTCCGGCGAGAGTTCGTCCTAGTATTGTAGCATGCGTAGTAAATACGGTGGCTATTTGCGGCATTGCTTTTTTAAGATAAAGCAGTCCGCCTCCTGTTTGCCATTGATGGAAGTGTGCTACGACTTTATCTCGGACTGACAAATTGTATCGGTAGAAGTTTTCTATTACTTTACCTGCGGCATAACCAAATGCTATTGGCTCTACGTAATCCCATTTTCCTGCGAGGGAGTCGAGTTTGTATTCTTCCCAAAATTCTTTAAATATTTTGTCTTTGCTATAGATGAATGATGTGAAATCAACTAAAATGACCGTAGGTTGTCCTACTACGTCCCAGTGTCCGATTCTTATTTGCAATCCGTCTTTTTTAGCTTGCTCACGCCAACCTTTGTAGAGGTTGGTATCTTCCAGAAATTCGGGATTGTAGTTACCGTGTCTCAGCACGTCCGGACCAATTAAAATAAAATTATTTTGAAAATCATTTAAGAGGGTCAGCGATTTAGTGGAAACTACAGTGTGTATTCCACTAACTTTATTACAGACTTCCCAGCTTGTTTCAAAAATAAAATCAGGTTTAAACATCTCTTTATTCATATTATAATTTTTTGATTTTATAATCAAGTAATATACGTTCTGCAAAATTAAATTTTTTTTGGTAAAAAATAGTACTTTGTAAAAAAATAAAAAATATTTTGGCATCTTTCATTTATTAGGTTACACTTTGCGGAACTTTGCGTTTTTAACTTTGCGAAACTCTGCGTGAAAATATTTGATTATCAATTTCTCGCAGAGTTTCGCAAAGTTATTCGCAAAGTTTCGCAGAGAAAAAAGTGTCAACTACTTTTAAGCAATTATAAAACATGCCAAAAAAAGTATAAAAATAAGATTTTTTTGTTGCATAATTTAATTTTTGGTAGCGTATAAAAATAGTGACCAAAATTCAAATTTACTGATTTTTCA
>DYQJ01000037.1 GCA_020719345.1 Draconibacterium orientale
TAATCTATAAGTTTTGTTTTTATTATAATTTTAAATTTTCGCAGTATAGAAATTAGTTTGTAACTATTTAGCAACGTAGTTGCGTAATCTTTGTAGAAAATAGATAACCTCCACACTACATAGTTGTTTGACAAATCGTTACAAAGATTTTGCGTGATAATTAATTTTCCACAAAAATCATTGAAGAACATTTAATTACAAAAAAAAGTGGCTACTAACTTAATAATAACCACTTTCTGTGACCAAGCAGGGGATCGAACCCTGGACCCCAACATTAAGAGTGTCGTGCTCTACCAGCTGAGCTACTTAGTCAAACCACATTAACTGAGAATCAAAAACTAAAAACCAAAATCTAAAACTTGTGACCAAGTTGGGATTCGAACCCAAGACCCCATCCTTAAAAGGGATGTGCTCTACCTGCTGAGCTACTTAGTCTGTTTGTTTTATGTCTTTCGTTAAAAACATTGCAAAAGTAAATATATTTTTTTTATTTGCAAATTTTTTTTCAAAAAAAAATCATTTTTTTTATTTTTTTTTACTTTTGGATAATTAATACAAATATTTTTTATTTTTAAAGAACATAAATTTATGGAACGCAAAATTTTACGTAAGTGGAACAACATTATTCACAGAGACTTAGGGTATTTTTTCTTTGGAGTGACTCTCGTTTATGCATTGTCGGGGATAGCTCTCAATCATCGCGCTATCGGGGACTGGAATGCCTCGTATATTGTAAACTACAATATTTTTTCTACTCCTGTCGCCATTAACACTCTTAATTTAGGTGATAGTACTATCATAGAAATATTAAAAACGGCAAATTTAGATACTAAATATAAAGAGTTTTACCGTCCCGAGCCAAACATATTAAAAATATTTATTGATAAAGGAAGTATAGAAGTAGATATAAACACTGGAGTAGGTAATATAGAAACCTTAACTAAACGTCCACTATTTAATCATCTCAATTTTTTACACTACAATCCTAATCGGTGGTGGACTTGGTTCTCCGATATTTATGCGGTTTCGTTGATGCTATTAGCCATCACCGGACTCTTTGTCATTCGCGGAAAAAATGGGCTTCTGTGGCGCGGACTAATTTTATCTTGCATAGGTATAATTATTCCTATACTTTTTCTAATTTTTTCTTAGCACTTAACGTTTATTTTTTTATATTTGCACAATAATTTAATTTTTATAATTATGAAAAAGATAATTGCTTTTTTGTTGTTCGTTGTTTTAACAGTGAGCTTAGTTAAAGCTCAAGAAAATACTCCTATAGTAGATACCAATAAGTTAGCCGAGATGACTTTTGAATTTACTGAATATGATTTTGGCGTCATTACCAAAGGTGCTAATTGCTCTGTGGACTTTGTCTTTAAAAATACTGGCAAAGCCGATTTGATTATCTCCAACGTACGTGCTTCGTGCGGTTGTACTACCCCTACTTACACACAAGCACCTGTTACTCGTAAAACTACCGGAACTGTCACCGTAAAGTATGACTCTAACAGAATAGGGACTTTTAATAAGTCAATAACCGTAACTTCCAATGCGAAGAATTCTCCCGTTATCATTTCCATTCGTGGACAAGTGGTAGAAACTGCAACTCCCGTAGTTGAGCCGGAAAAACCAAATAATAATTAGTCAAAAATATACTAAAACGGTAACTTGCCAAATTTTAAAACTTTGGCAAAGTTTTAATTATAAAACAATTACAATATAAATTCTTATATCAAGTCTGATGAACAAAATTGTAGAAAAGGTTATTTTTTCTGAAAATGTGACCAAATTTGTGGTAGAAGCGCCGGAAATAGCAAGGAGCCGCAAAGCCGGACATTTCGTTATAATAAGATTGGACGAAAGCGGAGAGCGAGTGCCTTTAACTATTGCCGGCTCGGACCCAGAGAAAGGCACTATAACGTTAGTAGTACAAAGAGTAGGAGTGACCTCGGCTAAGCTGTTGGAGAAAAATGTTGGAGACGTAATTAAAGATGTCGCAGGTCCGTTAGGTACGGCTACGCACATAGCGAAGGTAGGCACTGTGCTTGCAGCAGGAGGAGGAGTAGGAGTGGCACCGCTGTTGCCTATTGTAGAAGAATTTAAAAAAGCTGGCAATAGAGTGCTAACAGTAATTGCAGCGCGTAATAAAAATCTTATCATCTTAGAAGAAGAGATGCGAAGATATTCTGACGAGTTAATTATTATGACAGACGACGGCTCTTACGGACAAAAAGGATTAGTAACGCATGGGATGGAGTCTTTTATCAATAAAGAAAAAATTAGTGAAGCAATAGTTATTGGTCCCGCTATAATGATGAAGTATGCTGCTCTCACCACAAAGAAATATGGTATTCCTACCCAAGCAAGCTTGAATACGATAATGGTTGACGGAACAGGTATGTGCGGCGCTTGTAGAGTCACCGTAGGCGGAAAGACTAAATTTGTGTGTGTTGACGGACCCGAATTTGATGCTCATCAGGTTGATTTTGACGAGATGCTGTTAAAGCTAAATGCTTACAAAACAGAGGAAAAAGAAGCGTATGAACGTTATTTGAAAAGTAAAAATTAATTTTATCAAATGGAAAATATTTTAGAATATTTAAAAGAAGAACGCGCACAAGCATGGCGCGACGAGTTGCGAAAAAAAATAAAGAGTAAAGATAGAACAGCGATAGTTCGCGTTAAAATGCACGAGCAAGACCATGATATTCGCAGCCGTAATAATTTGGAAGTTAATCTCGGACTGAAAAAAGAAGAAGCGGTCATAGAAGCTCAACGATGTTTAGACTGTGTCACGCCTACCTGCATAAAAGGTTGTCCGGTTAATATCAATATCCCTAAATTTGTTAAGAAGATAGAGAAAGAAGATTTTTTAGGCGCCGCTAAAGTTCTTAAAGAAACTAACTCATTGCCGGCTGTGTGCGGAAGAGTATGTCCACAAGAAAAACAATGCGAGCAAGAATGTTTCTATACACAGAAACTGAAATTAGCACCTGTAGCAATAGGTTATTTAGAACGTTTTGCTGCTGATTTTGAACGTGAAAGTGGAATGTCATCTACTCCAGACGTGGCTGAAAATAACGGTATAAAAGTAGCATCAATAGGTAGCGGTCCGGCTGCTCTCGCTTGGGCTAGCGACATGGCACGTTTTGGATACAAAGTAACCGTTTTTGAAGCACTACACGAAATAGGAGGAGTCTTAAAATATGGAATTCCCGAATTTAGACTTCCTAACAAGATAGTGGATTTTGAAATTGATAACATGAAGAAGATGGGCATAGAATTTCGCACTAATTTTATCGTAGGCAAAACTATGACTATAGATGATTTGAGAGAAGCCGGTTATAAAGCTTTCTTTGTTGGTTCGGGTGCAGGTTTACCTCGCTTTATGAATATCCCAGGCGAAAACGCTATCGGAGTTTTTAGTGCGAATGAATATCTGACACGAATAAACCTGATGAACGCAGCAAAAATAAATTTTGATACCCCTGTCCTCAGCGGACTTAATGTAGCAATCATCGGCGGCGGAAATACTGCAATGGACTCGGTACGAACAGCAAAACGACTCGGCGCCGAACATGCAATGATTATCTATCGCAGGTCAGAAGAAGAAATGCCGGCACGTATAGAAGAAGTAAAACACGCAAAAGAAGAAGGTATAGAATTTTTAAATCTAAACAATCCGGTAGAATATAAATTTGATAAAAATGGAAAAGTTACGTCTATGATTTTGCAAAAGATGGTCTTAGGCGAACCCGATGCCTCCGGCAGACGTAGTCCTGTTCCACTTGAAAATTCCGAATACGAAATTCCGGTGGACACCGTCGTAGTAGCAGTAGGAACTTCTCCGAACCCGCTAATACCGGCAAGTGTAAGCGGACTCAAGACCACACGTTGGGGAACTATCGTAGTAAATGAAGATATGCAAAGCTCCATAGAAGATATTTACGCTGGCGGAGATATCGTCAGAGGAGGCGCAACAGTTATTTTAGCTATGGGAGACGGCAGAACTGCCGCTGCGGCGATGCACAAAAATTTAGCAAAAAAATTATTAACGAAATAAGAAAAAAGTTATGTTAGATTTAACTACCAGATATTTAGGATTGACATTAAAAAATCCTTTGATAGCCGCCAGCTCCGGCTACACATCTAATTTAGAACATATTACGCAACTTGAACAGAATGGAATTGCAGCTGTTGTATTGAAATCTATTTTTGAAGAAGAAATTATTAATCAATTTCACGAAAGTATGGGCGGATTAGATAAGTTTCACAGCAATATGGAATATCTTGATTACTACGACTATGAACTCAAAAATGAGAACATTAATAATTATGTGCAGCTAATACGAAATGCTAAGGCAAAAGTAAGCATCCCTATAATAGCAAGTATAAACTGCGTATCTAATTCAGAATGGACTTTTTTCGCAAAGAAGCTGCAAGAAGCCGGTGCTGACGCATTAGAATTAAATATTTTTATCATGCCATCTGACCAAACAAAAACAGGCGAGCAGATAGAAAACACATATATTGATATTATCAACCGAGTACGAAAAGAAGTGAAAATACCGGTTTCTGTCAAAATGAGTTCCTATTTTTCTAATCTCTCCGCTATGATTCAACGAATATCGGAGACCAAAATAGATGGAATAGTTTTATTCAATCGTTTTATTTCTGCTGATTTTGACATAGATAAAATTGCAGTATCACCTTCGTATGTTTTTAGTAATGATAAAGAATATAGTTTGCCACTACGATGGACTGCTATTATGTCTTCTAAAATAAAATGTTCTATTGCTGCAAGTAACGGTATTCATGATAGCGAAGCGCTAATAAAATTACTTCTCGCCGGAGCCGATGCAGTTCAAATTGCTTCCACTATTTATCTTAATGGAATGGGACAAATAGATTTTATGTTGAAAAATCTTGAAGACTGGATGCAAAGTAAAAATTATACGAGCATATCCCATTTTAAAGGCGCTTTATCTTATAATAACCTTAAAAATCCAGCCGAATTAGAGCGCGTGCAATTCATGAGATATTTTAGTGACCATGCAATAGACAATAAATAGCGATTGATTTTATACTATAAATGGCAACTTTGCCAAAGTTTTAAACTTTGGCAAAGTTATTTTTATAAATTTTCTTTTAGTCTTTTTTATAATTGTCGCCGCTTATTATACTTGAAAATTTCATCTTATATGACAAAAATTTTTTTTCAAAATATTTATAAGATACCCCTGATATTAAAATAGTTAGCAATACAGAGACAGGATAGAAATAATAATTTGAAACTATCCCTAACTGCATTCCTATCTTTATTGTAACAACAACAGCTATTGGGTGAAACATATATAAACCGTAAGATATTTTACCTAAATAATTAAATACTTTATTTTCAAGTGATAATTTTATTTGTCGGTTGGTGGCAAAATTTAAAATTATTATTCCGAACATGACAGCATATATCTCGTCATGAAATAATGGAAAATGAAATCCGATGATAATCAATATTATAGTAGCAGTTAATATTACATAAAATAAATATTTATTTAGAAATAATTTTAAAAATTTACTGCCTTGAAATGATAGAACCGCAAAGAATCCACCTATTGCCATACAGTCAATGCTGAAGCCCGTCCAAAATTCTGTAAATACTTTCTTATAAGGTAGAAAATTAGAATACCGACTATTTAAAATTAAATTGATTGCAACATAGACAATTACCACTAAAATCATTAGCAGGATTCTATTTCTTTTTATATATTTGATTATGATAGGCCATATTAAATAAAATTGTTCTTCCGTTCCAATTGACCATGTTTGCGAGGCGTATGGTATAATTCCAAAAAAAGAAAGCACCATATTTGCAAAAAAAGTAAGATACAAAATAATTTTTATTGTCAAATTATCTAATACTACCTCCTTACCAAATCCGGGTAAAGTAAAGAATGAAAAATTAGGTAAAACAAATAACGCTAAAACAATAACTAAAAAATATAAAGGCCAGATTCTCAATATTCTCCGCATATAAAATTGTCGCACGCTAATTTTATTAGTCGTTTTTTCTTCCATCAATAGTAAATAAGTAATCAAGAAACCGCTTAATACAAAAAATAAAATCACCCCCAGATGTCCAATGATATCTATAAATGGTGATTCATAAGCATAATTTTGTATATTATAAATTGATTTTATCTGTTCTATATGATAAATTATTACCAGCAGAGCGGCAACACATCTTATACCATTCAAATTAGGGAAATATAATTTTTCTGCACTCATAATTTTTTTTTAGTCTATAATTTCCATTAGCAATTATCCATTAGCTTAATATTCTACTTTCCACTCTTTTGGAGTAAATTTAGTATCATTAACAATTTCAACGATATTTCCTTTTTGTCGCAAGACGAAGAGTCCTTTTCGGTATGCGTATTTGTCTGCATCACCTTCTACAATCATTCCGGCAACGGCGCCGTAAATTTTGAATCCGCTTAAATTAAATATCTTAGGCGTAATTTTTTGTATTTTTTCTAAACGGTCTAAATGTTCTTTTACGTCATCTGTTGATAGTGAACTTTTAATTTCTGCAACTACTGCAATATTGGTATTAATCAAAAGTAAATCTATTTCATAATATTTTTGTCCATCTTTAAAACCTTCTACAGATTGTGCGGTGGTTTCAATGGGGATTCCTTTTTCCTTAAAAAGTTCTACTATTTTTGGTCGTACCATTTCTTCTACAAATCTGCCCCACATACCGCCAAGTTTTCCGAGTTCTATTCTAAGTTTTCTATTTTCTTCTTCTGCTATTTTTCTGCTCTCCGAAATTAAAATGGATTGTTTTTCAAACATATCCAAAATATCTTGCTTAGTTAGTTTTTTAGCCATAATATTTTTTTTTGTTTATACTATAAACGGCAACTTTGCCAAAGTTTAAAACTTTGGCAAAGTTTTCAATTACATAAGAATAAAAGTTAAAATTATACACGTTTTGAGTATAATTGTTTTTTACTTAGTTGTATCTAACGAACTTTTATTGTATTTCTTGTTCAGTTTGTCAAGAACTATCGTAGTTATGTCTAAGTTTTGGTCTCCATGCAATAATACTCCTCCGTACGAGTTGCTGATAATCAATTTGTGTTTGCTGTCACTGTTATAATTTTTTAGCACACTTTGAATACTGTCATAAACACGTTTAGTTATATCTGCTTCGTCTTCGGCAAGTGCAAGAGTTTGAGTCTGTTGCCACTCGGTTATTTGCTGTTGCTCTAAGTAAAGTTCTTGTTGTTTTTCTTGTGCCTTCGCGGTGGTGATGAGTTTACTGTCGTATTGTTGTTGCAGCTCGGCAGATTTTCTTTCAAGTGCTGCATACTTATTTTTAAGTTGAGTTTCTAATGCGCCTTTCTTATCATAGAACTCAAGCATGAGGTCGTTGTACATTGCGTAGTCGTTGAGTAAAGTATCAAGATTAACAAAAACAATAGGCGTATTTCCATTTGTTGTATCTATTTCAATTTTAGATTGTTCCGAATTGTTTTTTCGGTTTGCAAATCGGTCTACGTACAGCAGTGTAACTGCAACTAATAAAATAATGTTCAGAATAATTGAGAAATTTTTCATGTTATCTAAATAAATAATTATAAAATATTTTACTTCATGTTATGGTAGACGTTATTTACGTCGTCATCTTCGTCTAATCGTTCTAGCAGTTTTTCTACCTGTGCTACTTGCTCTTCGTTAAGTTCTTTCGTTTCGTGTGGTATATACTCAAAATCGGCACTAATAATTTCAAAATTATTCGTCTCTAAGTATTTTTGAATAGGACCAAATGCGGTAAAGTCAGCATAAATGACAAAGGCGTCTTCTTCTGCAAAAATTTCTTCTACTCCTACTTCTATCATTTCTAATTCTAATTCTTCCAAATCCATGTCTTTTTTTTGAACGACTTTAAAATTGCACTTGTGGTCAAACATAAAAGCGACTGTTCCCGAGTTCCCAAGTGTTCCGCCGCCTTTGTTAAAACATGTTCGGAGATTAGCCACTGTCCTCGTGGTGTTGTCGGTAGATGTTTCTACCAGAACTGCTATGCCTGCCGGCGCATATCCTTCGTATAGAACGATTTTGTAATCTGCCTGCTCTTTGGAGGTCGCTTTTTTGATAGCCCGTTCTATGTTATCTTTTGGCATGTTTGCGGCTTTAGCGTTTTGTATCAACACTCGCAAACGCGAATTACTTGCAGGGTCAGGTCCGCCTGCTTTAACGGCTATAGATATATCTTTTCCCAATCGGGTAAAAACCTTAGCCATCGTTCCCCAACGTTTTAGCTTTCTAGCTTTACGAAATTCAAATGCTCTTCCCATTTTATTTTTTAATCTTTGAGTTTTAAATTATAAATTGTGGCAAAATTATAGTTTTTTTTTTATTTCTTAAATTTTTTGGCAAGTTTTAATTTTTTTTTTTTAGTTTTGTTGAAAAAATTTTTATATGAAAAAAGAAGAGATAAAAGACATGCGAACTATTAAAAAGGAGCATTTTCAAAATCTGGTAGCAGTCGCTTATGCAGACGGTTATTTTTCGGATAAAGAAACCACATTTTTGGCAGAAAAAGCAGTGGAATTCGGCTTAGAAGACGAGGTAGTAAAAATTACTTTAGCACGTGCGGCAGTATTAGAATTTGAAGTCCCGCTTAATGATTACGAACGCGAGGAGCAGCTTACGGACGCCGTATATATGTCCATGATAGACGGCAAAGTAGAAGATGACGAATACCGACTCTGCCTCAAAATAGCCGAAAAATTAGAGTTCACCAAAAAAGACCTTGACCAAGTCATAGAGCT
Organism: Draconibacterium orientale; assembly: GCA_020719345.1. Lineage (GTDB taxonomy): Bacteria > Bacteroidota > Bacteroidia > Bacteroidales > DYQJ01 > DYQJ01. The sequence goes on from DYQJ01000037.1 coordinate 8,844, forward strand.
GACCGCAGAATTATGGGAGAAATCTAAGCACTAACTATTTGATAATTAATAAAATTAATATTTATAACAATTAATAAATAACTTTAAGATGAATGTAGTATATTTTTCACCGCATTTTCCGGATAACTACATAGAGTTTGTAGTTCAACTAAGGATGAAAGGAGCAAATGTTTTAGGGATAGCAGATGCCGAGTACGACAACCTACCGATGCGACTAAAATCGGCTCTCACAGAATATTACAAAGTTAATAATATGGAAAATTATGATGAAGTTTTTCGTGCTGTAGCATATTTTTCTTTCAAATACGGTAAAATTGACCACTTAGACTCGCTTAACGAATACTGGCTCATGACAGAAGCCCGACTTAGAACCGACTTTAATATACAAGGATTAAACAACATTAATATTAACGACATGAAATATAAATCTAAGAAGAAACAACGATTTATTAATGCAGATATTAATGTTGCTCGCGGAAAAGTTATCAGTGATTTACAAACAGCAAAAGACTTTATAGCCGAAGTAGGATATCCCATAATTGCTAAACCCGACGTGGGAGTAGGAGCGCTAAATATATACAAGATAAAAAACGAAGACGACCTAAAAACATTCTTTGAAAAAGGACAATCTACACCGTATATCTTAGAAGAATTTATTAACGGAACAATTGTAAGCTTCGACGGACTGATGGACAAAACGGGAAATCTTGTATTCTATTCAAGTGCAGTATATCAAGCGGGAGTAATGGAAACAGTTAATGACGATAAACACTTCTTTTACTACACCGAACGAGAAATTCCGCAAGACTTAGAAGACGCAGGACGCCGAATCTTGAAAGAGTTTGAACTAAAAGGACGATTCTTCCACTTAGAATTTTTTAGACAAGCCGATAATAAACTCGTTGCTTTAGAAGTAAACATGAGACCACCCGGAGGTTTTACTACCGACATGTTTAATTTCACTTGTGATATTAATATATACGAACAATGGGCGAACATGGTAGTAAACAATGACATAACCATTAATTTAGAGAGAAAATTTTTCACTTGCTTCATCAGCCGAAAATGGCGAATGAACTACAGATACTCCAACGAAGAGATAATTCAGTATTGCGGAAACAGACTTGTATTTCACGACCATATAGCAGGAGTATTCAGCTCCGCACTCGGAAACTATGGGTACATAGTTCGCTGTGAAAACTTTGATGACCTACAAAATTATATTAATTTTATACACGAACTCGTTTAATATCTTTTTTATGAACAGAGAATATTACAGATGGTACAGTCCTGATATAGGACGAGAGATGGAGCTTATTGTGCATGGACATGAAGGTAAACCCTTTATTATTTTCCCTTGCTCAAACGGTAGATTTTTCGACTTTGAAAATCGCCGAATGTTTGACACCGTAGCGGATATAATAGAAAATGGACAAGCCATATTTTTTAGCGTGGACAGCTTAGATTTGGAAACATGGCACAACTATGACGCCAATCCGAACGCACATCCCGGAGAAGGCGCCGCAAGACACAAAGACTATGATAATTACATTGTGCATGAAGTAGTGCCATTTATTAATAATTATCTTAGAAATAACGAACCTATTATTGTGGGAGGAGCAAGTATGGGGGCTTGTCACGCCGTAAACTTCTTCTTTAGACACCCCGATATTCTGGGCGGAACACTCGCTCTCAGCGGAAACTATCACATGAAACATTTTTTCGGAAGTTACATGGACGACAACGTATATTTCAATTCCCCGCTTGCATATCTCCCGAATATGAACGACCCTTGGTTCATTGAAAAATACAGAAATTCTAATATTATTATTTGTGTAGGACAAGGCGACTGGGAAGATACCATGCTCGCAGATACCTTAGAAATAAGAGAGATACTGAACCAAAAAAACATTCCGGCGACAATAGAAATATGGGGACATGATGTCAATCATGACTGGAACTGGTGGGAAATACAATTTCCACATTTCGTTAAAATGTTGGTTAATTAAAAATTATCATTTGAAAAAGAATAAATTTTAAGTATAATTTACTGAATATCTATTTGAAAAAAATTTATTCTTTTTCCAAAACAAAATATATTTGTAAAATTTTTTTTATGTTTATTCAAGAATCCACACTATATTCGGAATTGATTATCTGTTTGCGAAACAATGACTTTGATGCCATCGGAGAAACGAAGCTCATCAATGGAACGCGCCCAGATATTTATTTTCAATACAAAGAAATGAAATTTGTGATAGAAGTAAAAATATCTAAACCGCAATATCAATTAGAAGCTGTAGCACAAGCCAGAAAATATGCACAAAAACTAAACACCGATAACATTATTGTTCTCTTTTTTGGCGAAGAAATACGAAAAAATAAAATTGTTTACAATCAAGAACTCTACAAATTGGTTAATAATTCTAAGATAAGTATCCTCTCACTAACCGACACATGGACAGAAAGCTTAGAAACTAATTTTGAAGATTATCTTAAAAAATTGAAATTTAAAATTGATAACAGCGAAAAACATGTTGATTTTAACACCGTAGTAAAATTGATAAACAGCTTTGTTACTAATTTGAACACCGTCATAAACTATGCTAATGTAGAAAATATAGTAACCGAAGTGGTGGACAAATTAGATTTATTCTCCGCACTCAGCGAAGTAAAAGACATGGAAACCGCAAGTAAACAGGTAATTAACTTAGCATCGTTTTTACTTTTCAATCAAATTTTGTTCTATCATATATTTACGCAAAAAAATCACAAAGTTAATCTCGCACAACTCAACGAGATAACAAAAACAGCAGAATTACAGAAGTATTTTGATGATATCCAAATAATAGATTTTCGTGCAATATACAAAATAAACATTCTCGGTTATATTCCTGATATTAAAGCCGTTATTCTGGATTTGAATAATTTGATTTTATCTATAAAATCAATACGTGCCGAGCAGATAACTCACGACTTAGCAGGACGATTTTTTCACGACCTCATCCCGCATGAAGTAAGAAAAGTATTAGCCGCTTTTTATACGCATCCAACAGCCGCCGATTTGCTCGCAGGACTTTGTATTGACTCTTATAATCAATCTGTTATAGACCCCGCATGCGGAAGCGGAACACTGCTGGTTGCCGCTTATAAACAAAAAGAAGATTTGTATAAACAATTATATGGTTTGAACGAACAATCTACGATGCACCGAAATTTTATTGAAAATGAAATCACCGGAATAGATTTGATGCCTTTTGCGACACATATTTCAACTATAAATTTAACTTTGCAAAACATAGAACAAGTAACCAATACCGTCAGATTTGCTACACAAGACAGCTTAGAACTCGCCAATTTTTTGACTAACAGCAATTTTAGGAAAAAAGGATTTGAAGTACGCTCTTATAATGAGACTATTCAAAATAAACTGTATGATATATCCGAACAGAAAATAACTTACTACGGCGCCACAAACGCTAACGAAGAATTTACCGAACGCTTTATTATTAAGCCATTTGATGTGGTTATAATGAATCCACCGTACAGCGACCGCGAAAAGATGCCGCAAAAAATGCAACAAAAATTAATGGAAAATCAAACAATAAATATTCACTGCGGCAATTTAGTCAACCTCTGGGGATATTTTCTGGTGCTTGGAGACTTTTTATTGAAAAATGACGCCATCTCAGCTTCGGTTATTCCAATTAATTTCGCCCGCGGAAAAGCAAGCGAAAAAATACGCGAATTTATTGTTAATAACCACTTTATAAAATATATTGTTAAACCCGTAGGAGACCTCGCATTCTCCGAAGGTTGTGCATTCAAAGACATTCTGTTAGTCACTGAAAAACGAAAAGCAACAAAAAAAGATTTTACTAAGATAGTATATTTCAAAAAAAGTATCCGTCAAATTGAGTATTGGGAATTGAAAAAAATAATTAAGAAGATTAAAAAAGCAGCAGACATAGAACAAAATCCAATATTTGATTCGTTCAATATTTCTAATAAAGACCTAATTGAAAATCAAAATAATCTAATGTACTATCTCTGGGCAAGCAGCTATGAAAATTATTCGGCATTGAAAAATTTATTAGAAAGCTTAAAAAATAAAAAATTAGTCCCATTTCCTGAAAATTTTGTAAGAGAAGGATTGCACTCATCACCCAAAGGAGTCAATGAAATGTTATTTATTACAAAACCTTTTAACGAAAAAAGTCGCATAGAACGAGCGTTTATGATATACAATAAAGAAACTCAAAATGAAATACTGATAGAAATAAAAAAAACTAACATGACTTTTAATATCCCTAAAAAGACAGTCGTAAAAGGTTTAAGAACGATAACAGGAATACGAAAAATGAATATTAAGAATAATTATGACTATGTGGTTACCGAAAAATTTGATGATTTTGATAATATTATTTTACTTTCAAAATATAAAAACAAAAATCATTTTGACTGGGAAAAAGTAAAATCGCAAATCAACAAAAAATATACAAATTTAGCAATAGCCCGACGATGCAATATTTATTCCCCAAATACGTCTATTTTAGCTTTTTATGCAGAAGAAAAATTTATTGCCTCTGACGCATTAAAAATAATACAAAATATTACTGACGCCGAAGCTAAGATTATTTGTCTTTTCATTAATAGTATTTTATACATAGCTCAATTTATTATTTATAAACAAGCAACGACCGGAGATTACGGGGAAATACGCGAAACTGACCTGTTAGACTTTAAAATTATTGATTATCAAAATATCAATCAAAAAGAAGAAAAGAAATTACTTGCCATCTTTGATAAAATCAGCGAAACCGAATTTCCAAGCATCGCCGAGCAAGTGGAAAAACGATTCCCGCAAAGAGTAGAATTAGACACCGCAATAATGACAGCCATAGGATATAAACAAAACGAAATTAACGAACTGCTACCACAATTATACGACACTATTGCTAACGAACTAAAAAAAATATAACATCATGCCAATAAATCAGAATATTGTAATAAAGAAGATTGAAGAACGTGCAGTCATAGTAGGAGTAGCTACTGCGAATCAATCAGATGAACTGCTCAAAGAATACTTAGACGAATTAGAATTTCTGGCACACACCGCTGGAGCCGTAATTATAAAACGATTCTCCCAAAAACTCGAATTTTATAATCCGCGAACATTTGTAGGAAAAGGAAAATTAGAGGAGATAAAAAATTTCATCATAGAAAATGAAATTAATCTCGCAATCTTTGATGACGAACTATCACCTTCACAAATGCGAAATATAGAAGAAGAGTTTAAATGCAAAATATTAGACCGAACTAATTTGATATTAGACATCTTTGCGAAACGCGCACAAACCGCTACCGCACGCACACAAGTTGAACTCGCACAATATCAATACCTACTTCCGCGTTTGACAGGAATGTGGACACACTTAGAACGACAACAAGGAGGTATCGGAACACGAGGACCCGGCGAAAAAGAAATAGAAACCGACAAACGAATTATTAAAGATAAAATCGCTAAATTAAAAGAAGACCTCATAAAGATAGACAAACAAAATCAAACGCAAAGAAAGAGCCGCGGAAAAATGATACGAGTAGCGCTCGTAGGATACACTAATGTCGGAAAATCTACTATCATGAACTTGATTAGCAAATCAGAAGTCTTTGCCGAAAACAAATTATTTGCTACTTTAGACACAACGGTCAGAAAAGTTGTCATAGATAATCTCGCTTTCCTGTTGGCAGACACCGTAGGATTCATTCGTAAATTGCCACATCAACTCGTAGAATCGTTCAAATCTACCCTTGACGAAGTGCGAGAAGCAGACATCCTCTTACATGTCATTGATATTTCGCACTCCAACTATGAAGAACAAATACAAGTAGTGGACAAAACTCTATCAGAAATCATGCCCGACAGCAAACCTACTTATTACATATTCAATAAAGTAGACGCATTTGAATTCTTACAAAAAGCCGAAGACGACCTCACGCCCATTAAACGCGAGAACTACAGCTTAGAAGACTTGAAAAAACTCTGGATAGCAAAGACGAATTCTCCCTCAATATTCATTTCTGCTAAACAGAAATCAAACATAGAAGAGTTTAAATCGTTGTTATACAATAAAGTAAAAGAAGTGCATATCACTAAATACCCTTATGACGATTTTTTATTTCCGAAAAATGATTAACTTTACAAAAAAAAATTATGTTGACTTTAAAAAATATTATAGAAAATCAAGAAGATACCTTCAAAGGAATCGTTATACTCGAACAGCAAAGTATTTATAAGATACAAAATATCGGGATAACTATGTCGTGGGTCATAAATTACGAGCATATCAAACATTACGAACAAATTATGATCATCGGCTCCGACGACAACAAAAATACCGACAACAACCCGAAAAGAACGGAAAAAGGAAAATATTTCATCGCAAAAATAACGAAGGTTCTGAATATGAATGATATATTCGTGCAAACAAAAGGACTTGGAGACGAGCAAACTCAAAAATATCTCAGCCATTTGCAATTTCCTATTCCATTAGACCAATTTAATAAATACTGGGACACAAAAAGATATGCCATCTATTTTGACGATGCTACCGAGATAAAAGATTTTCACTCCGACAATTTTGAGCAACCCAAAAATCCTATTCTGTATATAAAAAATAAAGAAAAACAAGTAGTAGAAATTTCAACTGACGATATTTTAGAAACTATAAAAGTCAATATTAAAAAATTAATCTCGCAAAATACCGTCTTTGCTACAAATCAACTGCTTACTATTCAAGAAATTGAAAGAGATTTTGCTAAGATTAACATCAAAAATAAAACAGAATTTGAGAACCCGACAGCAGTAATTCGCAAAACGCATAACTTAAATTTTGTCAATAACATTAAAATAGAGAAATACAGAAATGTCAAAAATTATGATATTCAAAATTTTAATGCTATAACTATTTTTGTCAGTCAAACTAACCATTACAAAACATCTATTCTGGAAAGTATATATCTGTTGTGCCGACAAAATGATATACTCGCCGCACTTGACCTCTGGAGAACTCGTATAAAAGATGTAGCGATTAATTATTACTGGCTCTTAGAACATTTTAGCAAAGAAATTAGAATCGCCGGACAAATAAACAATAAAGATGCAGCTGTCAACTTTAATACTAATGTCTTCAAAAGACGACAACTAAAAGAGAAAAAATATCTCGGCGAAATAAATATCTCGGCAAAATATGATAACGAACCCGCGAATGCAGATATATCTTTTTATAAAGACGAAGCTCCTAAAACAGAATACAATAAGCTGACCAATATTTTTAACGCATATTACGTTGTCAGCTTGCCGTTTATTGATAAAAAATTATTACTCTACTACTTCAACTCCGCTAAAAAAAGCGGATTCTTAAAAGACATAATTAATTTTATTGTAGAAAATATTAATCCGGAAATTGCTGATATCCAATTAATTAATGATTTGAAAGGACAAAATATATATCTTATTATGAAAAGATACGGAACTCTAAAAGATATCCGTAATTTTGGTGACAGCATTCAAAAAATATTTGGAATATCTATATTTTTATCTATGGCGAAAAATGGCATTTTGATTATTGACAATTATCAAAACGACTTCCCAAACTATATTCTGACTAAATTCACTGACTTCCTCATAGAAAATGCCTTGAAACTAAACGTACAACTTTTTATAACCGTAAATAATCTGGAAATAATAGAGAAATTTACAAACAAACCCGAAATACAAAATAAAATTGCTATCATTAAATTAGATAACGGAAATAAATTGAATAATACCTACACATTTTAAATCTCAAAACTATGGAACTCCAAAAAGAAGTAGAACGTCTAAATAAAGTTATTAAAAATTTAGAACAGAAAATATATATGTTAGAGGCAGATAGAAATGAACCCGCTGACACAAAAAACGAAGCTAATTATACGTTAGATGTGAATACTCAAAAATATAAATTTGTTACGATATTGTATTCTGACGTAAAAGGACTGACCGAACTCGCACAAAAAAACGATGCAGAAACTTTAATTGACGAACTCGACCGTTTCTATTTCTATTTCGACACCGTCTTAGAAAAATATAACATTCAACGAATCAAATCAATCGGGGACACATACCTATGCGCAGGAGGATTTCCATTCAAAGAAAAAACAAATCCTATAAATGTAGTGATGGTAGCCCTCGAAATGCAGACATTCCTTAGAAAAATACAGCAAGACGCAAAAAAACGAAACTTTGAACTATGGGACATAACTTTTGGAATCCACTCAGGCCCCGTACAAGTAAACAAATACGGAAAACGAAAAATTGTTTACGAACTATCCGGAGACTCGCTTAATATCGCCAGCCGAATAGAATCCGCTTGTAAACTCGGAGAAATTAGCATCTCCGCCAAAACATACGACATGGTAAAAGACTTCTTCGTCTGTCAATACAAAGGACGACTGCCCGTTAAATACAAAGGTGAACTCTCACTCTACACCGTTACCGGATACAAAAAAGAACTATCAGTAAATCAACTCGGATTAGAACCTAATATCAAGTTCATGTCAAAATTGCAGATGCTCGCTTACGAAGATGTAAATGAAAAATTAGTTGACTTTCTGGAAAAAAACTTAGACAAGCAACTTAAATTCTACGACATCAAGCACTCCGTAGATGTGGCTATCGCAGTAGAAATCATCGCCTCTACTGAAAACATTACCGAAGAAGATATATTATTATTGAAAGCCGCTGCTATCTTTCATGACGCAGGAATAGCGTACGGATACAAAAATCACGAATTTAGTAGTGTGGAAATTGCTAAAAAGTTCCTCAAACCCGCAGGATTCTCTGACCAGCAAATGAAAATAATAGAACAACTTATTCTGGTAACACATGCGCCTTTCAATGCTAAAAATTTATTAGAACAAGTTATTTGCGATGCCGACCTGGAATATCTCGGTAAACCAGACTTTATTGAAATTCTAAATGATAAATTCTTTGATATATCACTATTCACAGACGAAATATCTCATATTCAATGGTTAGACTACAATCGCGAATTGATAATTAAATACGACTTCTACACTGACTCAGCTAAAAATTTGTGTTTTACAACAAAAGAAGAACAGCTGATTAAAATTGACACAGAAATTTCAAAATACAACAAAATACAGAAATAAATTGGTAGCGTATAAAAATAGTGACCAAAATTCAAATTTACTGATTTTTCATATATACAAATATTTTTTTATATATCTGATTTTCAATAATATAACATTTAAAATGTATATACAAAATTATAAATAAACGAATTTTATAAGTACTTGAAAATAAAATAAATAGCGTGTTTAGTCACCATTATTTTACGCTATCAATAAATTATACTTTTTTAGTCATTATAATAAACAAAATGATTAAATTTGTACAAAATAATAAAAATTTATTAACATATAAATTATTAGATAATGGAAAATTTGGAACAAAAAGCAGTGAACATAGACTGGGGGAAATTGCCATTTGGGTATCTGAAAACAGATTATAATGTCAGATGTTATTACAGAGATGGTAAGTGGGGCGAATTAGAAGTATCTTCTTCCGAATATATTTCTGTTCACATGGCGGCTACCGGATTACATTACGGGCAGCAATCTTTTGAAGGACTAAAAGCTTTTCGCGGAAAAGATGGAAAAATCAGACTTTTCAGATGGCAAGAAAATGCCAAACGAATGCAAGACTCGGCAAAAGGAATACTAATGGCAGAAGTGCCAACTAATATTTTTAGAGATGCCGTTATAAAAGCTATCCGACTAAACGAAAAATTTATCCCCCCTTATGGATCCGGTGCCTCGCTTTATATCAGACCACTATTATACGGCTCAGGAGCGCAAGTAGGTGTAAAACCCGCAGACGAATATTTGTTTATCGTATTTGTCACACCAGTAGGACCTTATTTCAAACAAGGTTTCAAACCGGTTGATATGTTGATAACACCAGAATTCGACCGTGCAGCACCACTCGGAACGGGTAGCATTAAAGTCGGTGGTAATTATGCCGCAAGTCTTATAGCAATGAAAAAAGCACACGACCAAGGTTTTGCCAATGTAGTATTCCTCGACGCCAAAGAGAAAAAATATATTGACGAATGCGGACCCGCTAATTTCTTTGCCATAAAAGGAAATAAATATATTACTCCTAAATCAACTTCTATTTTGCCGTCGATAACTAACAAGTGCTTAGAAGAAATTGCTAAATCACTCGGTATGACTATAGAAAGACGTAGTGTAGCACTTGAAGAACTCTCTGAATTTGAAGAAGTTGGAGCTTGCGGAACGGCAGCTGTTATTAGTCCTATCAAAAAAATAGTAGATGACCAATCAGGTAGAGTTTATGAATATTGCAAAGACGGAAACCCTGGTCCCATATCTACTAAATTCTACAATTTACTGTTAGGAATACAAAACGGTGACCTCGAAGATAAATTCGGCTGGACAGAAGTAGTATAATAAACATTAAAAACTTATCTGGACAAAGTACGTTTATTTAGTCAATAAAATTAATTTTATTTTTAATATTATCTAAATAAACGTACCTATAACATGCTTATATTAACATTTTTAAATAAAAAATTTATGGAAACAACCACACAAGAAGGAAGGTTAGATAAA
>DYQJ01000038.1 GCA_020719345.1 Draconibacterium orientale
ACATGACTTCCTTTGTCCACCGATTTTATCGGAGGTTATTTATGTGCAACTCCTTCGGAGTTGGGAGGATTTTTATATTTGTCCACCGATTTTATCGGTGGTTATTAATATGTAACTCCTTCGGAGTTTGCGTTTCTGCTTTTTGCGGTAAATTGATTATGTGTAATTAAAACTGCAAAGATGCAAAAACGCAAAGTTAAAATAAAATTAATGTCAAAAAGTTTTTATATTTCTACATAAAACTCATTATCCATTTTTCTGCGTCTTCAGTTGTTCGGAACATTTTCATCTCCATTTTACTTGCATTTTTTTCTTCAAATATCTGTTGTCCTGCTACTTCAATAAAAATGTTATCACTATTTAGTAGCGCAAATTTTTTGCATCCTGCGGCTACTGTTCGTGCTGCAATATTTTGGTCTATCCATGTTTGATATTCGGGAATGAATACAAATCGTTGTTGTCGTTCGTCAATGATATGATACTTAGCTTTGTTTTTTTCAGATTCTTCTGCATAAATCAACATTGCTTTCTGCATATCTATCCAATCAATGTTTTCTGTTTCCAACAACCATTGCCAATAGAAAATTCCGGTTTGGTGGTCAAAATGATAATTCGCTATATTGCCAACTGTGTTTACCATAAAGTTATTTATTAAATTTTTTTGAGCTTCAAGGATAATATTTTGTAACTATTTAGCACCTACTAATATATTGAATATCAATATTTTTTCTCGCAGAGTTCCGCAAAGTTAAAAAACGCAGAGTTTCGCAAAAATATTTATTATCAATCAATTTAGGTTCTAAATAGTTACAATATTTTTGGTAGTGTAAATTTTTAAGTGATAAATTTTTTGAACCATATAAGGCATATAAGAACATATAAGGTTTATAAGTATTATCACTGGAAAAATTACAGTTCCATATTTTTTATAAAAGTGGGATATTTGCGTTTTTACATTTTTCAATCATTTCATTGTCCCAGATAGAAGCTTGTACTTCGCCGATGTGCGCTTTTTTAAGATAGAACATGCAAAGTCTTGATTGTCCGATTCCTCCTCCGATAGATAGTGGCATCTCGTTGTTTAATAATCTCTTATGCCAGTATAAATTAGTTCGTTCTATGCAATTTTCTAATTCTAATTGTTTAATAAGCGTATTTTTATCTACACGTATTCCCATAGAGGAGAGTTCAAAAGAACGGTTGAGTGTATGATTCCAGACGATTAGGTCTCCGTTAAGTCCTTTATAATTTTCAGTTGTAGGGGTTGTCCAGTCGTCGTAGTCTGGCGCTCTGCCGTCATGTTTTTTACCGTTTTCAAGTTGTCCTCCTATTCCGATGAGAAATATTGCACCGTATTTTTTAACGATTTCGTCTTCCCGTTCTTGCGGGGTTAAGTCGGGATATAGTTTCAATAGTTCTTCGGTATGAATGAATTTAATTTCTTCCGGGAGGACAGGTTTTAGATATGGAAATATCTCGTAAATTGCATATTCAGTTCTTTTCATTGCCTCAAAAATTTTGGTTACGATATATTTAAGGAAGTTAATATTTCGTTGTTCTTCGGCGATGTGTCTTTCCCAGTCCCATTGGTCTACATATATAGAGTGTAAATTGTCGAGGTCTTCGTCTGCACGTATTGCGTTCATATCAGTGTAAATACCAAATCCGAGCGGTATGTCTAAGTCTGCGAGCATCATACGTTTCCATTTAGCGAGCGAGTGGACTATTTCCGCTTTAGTGTCGTTCATGTGCTTAATGGGGAAGTTTACTGCTCGTTCTGTTCCGTTTAGGTCGTCATTAATACCTGTTCCTTTTACGACAAAAAGTGGCGCGGTAATTCTACGTAGTCTCAGTTCTGATGCGAGATGTTGTTGAAAGAGGTCTTTTACTGTTTTAATAGCAATTTCAGTTTGCTTAACATCCATTAGTGGCATGTAATTTTCGGGAATAATTAAACCTTTGTACATTTTAGTTATTTTTATATATTAATGATTAAATTTATTCGGTTTTGTCCGGTAGTTCGTTACGAGTTATTTGTAGCGGGACTATTCCTTGTATCATTTTTCTATTTCGTTCTATATCAATAGCGAGGTAAATAGCTTCTCTAAAAGATTCGTGTTCTGCGATGTCATTACCAGCGATGTCGTATGCTGTTCCGTGTGCAGGTGATGTTCTGATGATAGGTAGTCCGGCAGTGAAGTTTACCCCTTTTCCGGCGGCGAGAATTTTGAAAGGTATCAGTCCTTGGTCGTGATACATTGCAAGTATTGCGTCAAACTTTTTGAAGTTTTCGGAGGAGAAGAATCCGTCTGCGGGATATGGACCGAGTGCAACTATTCCTTCGGCATTAGCTTTTTCTATTGCCGGGATAATAGTTTCTTTTTCGTTTGTTCCAAGTATTCCGTTATCACCTGCATGCGGGTTTAGTCCGAGAACAGCGATTACGGGCTTCCGTATTGCGAAGTCTTCTTTTAAAGAATTGTTTAGCGCTTGTAGTTTTGTTAGGATTTTATCTTGCGTTATATTTTCAGCGACTTTTTGAATAGGTACGTGTCCTGTTACGACTCCGATTTTGAGTTTTTCTGCTACCATAAGCATGAGTGTTTTTTCTACGTTAAACTCTTTTTCGAGGTATTCAGTGTGTCCAGGGAAGTTAAATTCTTCGCTATTAATGTTGTATTTGTTAATAGGCGCTGTGACCATAATATTAATTGCGCCTCTTTTAAGGTCTGTTACTGCTGCTTTTAAAGATTCCAGCGCCGAGATTCCAGCCATTTTAGTAGATTTTCCTATTTCTACTCGGATATTGTCGTCGGCACAATTAATTAAGTTTATCCGTTTCGGTACCACTGTTTCTATGTCTTTACAAATATTAATACTAATATTAGTTATTTTTAATATTTTTTTATAATAAGCGATGACCTTTGCTGATCCGTATATTATTGGTGTAAAAAGTTCGAGGACGCGAACGTCCACGAGCGTTTTTAAAATGATTTCATAATTTATTCCGTTAATATCTCCGTGCGTGATAGCAATAATAGGTAAATTTTCAGTGTTTTCTTGTTTCATAATTATCTAATAATTTTTAATGAAATGATATAAAAGTCGTAGTCCTGTTGCTGTAGCTCCTGTTCCTCTGTAATCTACGTTGTTTTCGAGGAATGCTACGGGTGCTATATCTAAGTGCATCCAAGGATATTCAATGAAATGTTCGAGGAATTTAGCCGATGTAATTGTTCCTGCATCTATTCCGCCGATATTTTTGAGGTCAGCAATGTGCGATTTTAAAGCGTCATTGTATTCGTCCCAGAGTGGGAGTTCCACGATTCTTTCATAAGTAGAGTTTGCGCTGTTTTTTAGTTTTTCAAATACTTCTTTATCAGTATTAGAAAAAACGATGCTTGCCCATTGTCCTACTGTTCGGACAGCTGCTCCTGTTAAAGTAGCCATGTCAATAACTAATTCGGGATTGTATTTTTTTGCATATACGAGTGCGTCAGCGAGGATAAGTCGTCCTTCTGCGTCAGTGTTCATAACTTCTACTGTTTTGCCGTTGCTGATTTGGATAACGTCTCCGGGAGTGATAGCGTAGTTTGAACAAGCGTTGTCAGTTATAGGTAGCAGTCCGATGATGTTGTAAGGTATTTTATTTTTTGCGCAAGCATAAAAAATTCCGAGAACTGTTGCAGCTCCTGCCATGTCTGATTTCATGGTGTCCATGCTGGTAGATGGTTTTATACTAAGTCCTCCTGTGTCATATACTATTCCTTTGCCGACGAGGATTATAGGTTTGTCGTTTTTTGGGTTTTCTGGTTCCCATTTTAATATTGCAAAAGCCGGTGATGCTATACTTCCCTTATTAACAGCAAGTAGTCCTCCCATCTTTAATGCTTCAATTTTCTTTTTATCGAGGATTTCGCAATTAAATTCGGCTTGTTTTGCGACATTTTTTATTTCTTCTACAAATTTTTGAGTGTCTAATGTAGCAAAAGGTTCGTTGACTAAGTTTCGTGTAATGTAAACTCCTTCGGTTATGTATTTTAATTCGTCCATTTCTTGTTGTGCGAGATTTTCGGAGACGATATTAATATTTTCGAGAAAGTAAATTTCTTTTTTTTCGGAGATATATTTATCAAAGACATAATTTCCGAGTAATATTCCCTCTAATGTGTTAATTACAAATTTAGGGTTTACGTTAAGATTAATAATATTTAAAGTGTTATCAGCTGTGTTTGCGAGGGATTTCAATATTTTGTGTCCGTTCTTACGGAGTTTATCCGCAAATTTATAGTTCTGCTCGGTTTCTTCTTGATTAACAATGATAAAGAAAATTTTATAATGATAACGGGTTATAGTAATAAGGTCTTTATTTCTTTCTATTTCCGCTTTTATAAAATCTATTTCGTAGCTGTGCAGTGGCACAAGTTCTTTGAATTGAGCGTTTTTGTCGGTAAAAAACAACAAGTTAGTACGTTCGTCTACGTTGTTTACAATATTTATTTTCATGATTATATATATTAAAAAAATTATTTATTATTTCCATTTACCGTATATATTATTTTCACAAAACGGACATTTATTTTGTGCGATGCGATTTTCAAGGATATTGTATCCATTTCTTTTGATGAGGAGTTTGTTACATTTATCACAAAACGTATTTTCGTAATTATTTCCCTCGATGTTTCCTATATATACGTATTTTAGTCCTTCGTTTGTTGCAATTTCATGTATTTTGTAGAATATGTCAAAGTTAGTTGTTTGTATGTTTGTTAGTTTATAGTTTGGGGAGAATTTAGAAAAATGTATCGGGATATGTTGTAAATCATTATCAGCGAACCATTGGCACATTTTTTTGATATTATCAAGGTTATCAGTCCATTTCGGGATAATCAAATTGGTTATTTCCAGCCATATATTATGTTGTGCTATTGTTTTAATTGTTTTGAGTACTGGAATTAAAGTTGCATTATTTAGTTTTTTATAAGTATCATTATCAAAGCTTTTGAGGTCAATATTAGCTGCGTCAATATATTGCAATAAATTTATTAGCGGTTTTTGATTAATGTACCCGGCAGAGACGATAACATTTTTAAGGTCATATTTTTTTGCGAGTTTAGCGGTTTCTAAGCAGTATTCATAAAAAGCTGTAGGTTCGGTATAAGTATAAGAAATAGAATGACATTTGTTTTTAATGGCGTGATTAACAATTTCTTGACTGCTCATGATATTGTATTTGACTTCGTAGTCATATTTTTGAGAGATGCTTTGATTTTGACAATTTAAACATCTAAGATTACAACCGGAAGTTGCGAAAGATAGCGTTTTAGTATTTGGGAAAAAGTGATATAGCGGTTTCTTTTCAATAGGGTCAATGGCGATAGCGCATACTTTATTGAAGGTATTAGCGAACAGTTTATTATCTATATTTATTCGGGTTCTGCAATTTCCATATTGTCCGTTCTCCAAATTACATTGGTGCGGACACAAATTGCAGATGACCTTATCTTCGTATATAGAATAAAAAAGCGCTTCTTTAGATATATTTTGCATCTTTTAGGTAAATAAATAATTATCAACAATTTAACTTACAATTAAATTATACCTTAAATCCGACTACGGTAATGTCGTCCATTTGTGGATATTTACCTTGCCATTTTTTAAGATTTTGTAAGAGGTTTTTATGTTGCTCGTCAAAAGATTTTGAATAATTATCTTCGAGTATGTCTCTGAAAGGTTTAGCCATGAATTTTCTTCCGTATTTACCGCCGAATTGGTCTTGATATCCGTCCGAGAAAATGTAACAGTATGTAGGAACGGATACATCTACTACGTATTTTTGAAAATGTCTGACTCGTTCTTTTTGGAGTCCTCCGATAGACATTAGGTCACCGTTAATACGGTTTAGTTCGCCGTTTTGAATGTAAATAAGCGGGCTTTTTGCTCCGGAGAAATATAGTTCTTTTTTAGTTTTGTCCACCACACAAAGCGCTACGTCCATTCCGTCATTGTTTTCATTTTCACGTTGTTGGAGAGTTGTTCTGATTGCTTTATGCAGTTCGCTAAGAATTACGTCTGAGTCGGTAATCTTTTGGATATTAACAATTTGATTAAGGTATGCGTCTCCGAGCATCGACATGAATGCACCAGGTACTCCGTGTCCGGTACAGTCCACAACTGCGACAATTACTTTAGTAGAATTTTCTCCGTTAGTTTTTTTCTTAAAAAGCGAAGGAATTTGCTCGTCTTTGACTACCGAGAACCAGTAGAAGTCTCCACTGACTGCTTCTTTTGGCTTGAATAGAACGAAGTGGTCTTCAAAGTGGTCTTTGAGGACATATATATTAGATAACATTGCTTGTTGTATTCTGCTGGCGTAGTTAATACTGTGAGTTATTTTGATAGTTTTTTTCTCAATTTCGTCTTTTTGTTTCATTATAGCACGGTTTGCTTTCTCAAGTATTTTAGATTGCGATTCTATTTCTTTTTTCTGCAAAACGATTTCACTGTTTTTAACGGATAATATGTTATTAGTTCGTTTTTCTTTTCTACTTGTGTAAAAATAATATATCGCCAGCACAATAAATAGTAGCGCTACAGCGATGAATCCATACGCTTGTATTTGTTTTGCCCGCAGTTCTTGTTCTTTTAAGGCATCTTCTTTTTTCAGGATTTCTATTTCTTTCTCTATGTTTTCCGTTTCTAATGATGCTTGGAGTTCATTTTGTCGTTTTTGAATTTCAGCTTCGTGAATTTGATTATTTATTTGAGTATAAAGCATCAGATATTCATAAGCGCTTTCGGTATTATTTTGTACTCTGTATATTTCGGAGAGCATATAATAAGCGTCTCTTTTTTGGGGTTCAAAATTTTCTATTGTTTCATTAGATAATTTAATTGTGCTTAGTGCATATTCTTTAGCTTTTGGATATTGTTTTTGATAGAAGTAGAGTTCGGCGAGTTTGTTATTTATATTAGCGAGCCATGTAATAACGTTGAGGTCGTCGAATAGTTTATAAGCGCTGTTGAACTTTAGTTCGGCTTCGGGAACGTTTTTTTGGTACATATATATTAGTGCGAGTTCGTAATAAGTCATTGCCGAGTTGTATATGTCTTTATTTTTGACGAAGTAAGTAAGCGCGGTATTAAAGAATTTGATTGCCGAGTCAGGATATTGATATTCCACGAACACTTTTGCGAGGAAGTAATTAGAATTAGCACTAAGTTCAATGATATTAGCTTTATCACTCATAGCGATAGCTTCTTTGAGAAGAATAATTGCTGTGTCCGTTTCGTCGTTGAGGAATTTACAATATCCTGTTTTGTATTTTAGCGTAATAATACCAAACGTGTCATTTATTTGTGAGAGTAAGCTGTCGGCTCGTTTGTAGTATTTGAAAGCATAATCAAGTTGTGAGACAAAAGTACTACCGATGTTAATCAAAGAGTAAGCGGTATTTCGTATGTCACCCAGTTTATCATATATTTCATACGCTTCGCTATAATTTCGCATGGCAAAAGAGTAGTTTTTTGCTGTTAGATGTATGTCTCCCATCTTAGTTAGCCAGAGCGCTTTACGTTGTGTACTGTCTGGCATGTTTGATGAAAGTGCTATTGCAATAGCGGATTTTTCTATTGCTTGCGATGGTTGACTGTAATAGCATAGATCATATATCGTCTGTATTAGCTCAAAATTTTCTTGTGCTTTGTCCTTGTTGTCGAGGTTTTCTGATAGTTTGTCTGATAGTTGCTGCAGTTTGTCTTGCGTCTTAGCAACCGAAGGCAATAACACTAATAAAAGCGCTAATAAGCTAAAAAGATAAAAATATTTATGAAACATAGATAAAAAAATTATAAAATTAAAAAAAGATATTTAAGGAAAAAAGAAAAAGATACATATTATTAAAAGTCATCTTCTTTGTCAAGGTCAATAATAACTTCGGCATCATTATTTTGATTTATCAGATTCACTTCTTCTACGGAGAAGACTTTATCTATGTCAAGTATCATAATAAATTCTTCGTCTTGTCGGATCATACCGTAGATGAAGTCGGTGTTGTAACGGCTTCCCATTTCGGGTACGTCTTTAATATCAATAGTTTTGATGTCGATGACGTCTTTAACTGCATCTGCGATGGCTCCTACTTTGACGTTTTTACTTTTGATATTAAGGTCGAGAACGATGATAATAGTTCGTGCGTTGTCCTGAATAGCAGGCATGTTAAACTTAATTCGGGTATCTATGACAGGCAAAATTTCGCCTCTAAAATTGATAACTCCTCTTACGTAGCTTTGCGTTTGCGGTACTTTAGTTATTTTTTGCATCTGCAAAACTTCGAGTACTTTTTTGACGCTGATAGCAAAAGTTTCGTCAGCGAGTTTAAATGACAAGTAAGAATCTTTTTCGTTTATCATAATATTAATATTTTAAAAATTTAACAAAATTAGAAATTAAGAAAATTGTTTGATTAATTTATTGGTATCTAATATCAGTGCGACCGTTCCGTCTCCGAGAATACTGCCTCCGGATATAAATTCTTGTTTCACAAATACATCTCCCAGAGATTTGAGTACGGCTTGGTGTTCTCCCTCGATGCTGTCGAAGATGAGTGCAACTTTTTTATCTTTATATTTGACAAAAATAATACTTTCATATTCGGGTGTTTCTTCATATATTCCAAATTTTTCTCTAAGGTATATGTATGGTATTAGTTCTCCTTGTGCGGCAATTCGTTGATTTGTTTGATTGACTAATTTACTATGCAAAATTTGTCCGCAGCTGTCCACGTTAGAGAGAGGGATAAGTAGTTTTGAATTAGCAATGTTCACTAACAAAGTATCTACAATAGACAGAGTTAGTGGCAGTTTTATAGTTACACTTGTTCCGAGATTGACCTCCGAGTCTATATCTATTTCACCTCTGAGGTCGATGATAGTTTTTTTGACTACATCCATTCCCACTCCTCGTCCGGAGATATCGGTTATATTTTTGGCAGTAGAGAATCCGGGTAGAAATAGGAGGTCATATACTTCTTTATTAGATAGTTGCTGGTCTGCGGCGATTAGATTTCGTTCTATGGCTTTATTACGTATTTCCGTTGGATTTATACCGGCTCCGTCGTCTCGCACTTGGATAAAAACATTAGAGCCGGAGTAGAAAGCCACTAATCTGATAACTCCCTTCGGGGTTTTGCCGAGTTTTAGTCTTCGTTCTTCGGTTTCAATTCCGTGGTCTATTGCGTTTCTAATGATGTGCATAAGCGGGATAGATAGATTATCAATGATATTTTTATCAAGTTCGGTTTCTGTTCCTTCGGCGAGGAAATCTACTTGTTTGCCGAGCTCAAAAGAGAGGTCTCGTACCAGTCGTTCAAATCTAAGGATAACACTTTCTATGGGAATTAGACGAATGTTGAGTGCGTTTTCTCTAAGTTTTTTAATTATTTTCTCTATTTTTTCGGAGATAGAATTAAGCGTTTCATCTTCGTTCTGGTCTGCGTATAGGTCGAGTTCTGCTTTTGTTGTAACTAATTCACTTACGAGGTTCATCAGTTCATCTAATTTTTCGGAGGCAACTTTAATACTTGAGGTTTTTTGCTCGGAGATTGCGATTTGTTGATTGACTATGTCAATTTTTTCGGGTTCCGGCTTTTGTTGTTGTCTATTTAAAAGTTCGTTCTCTTGAATATCTGTTTGATTATTAGTGTTATATTTGAGATATTGTTCAGTAATATTCTTTAATATATTTTTTGAGATGAGCTGATTTTCTGATAGATTTTTTTCTATTTCTTCATTAAAGTCGGATATTTTTAAAAGATTGATTTCCGATATTTTTTCTATTTTAGTTTCGTCGGCAACAAAAAGAAAAATATCTTCTAATTCAGTTTTATTTTTTTCGGTCGCAATAAAAATTTCCCAGAACATAAAAAACTTGGAGTCTTCGTGGAGTCTGGAGTGCGGGATAATTTTGTGATATTCAAAGTTTTGTAAGTCGTCGAGTATGGCTTTGATATTAATACCTCTTGTATTTATGTTGCTTTCAGGCAGAAATTGAATATAATAAGTATGACATTTAGAATCTAAATGTATCAGATTGTCAGAATTATCGTTGCCGTCTTCATTGTTGTTTGTGCTTATATTCTTGTGGTCTTCTGTTTCTATGTCATCGAAGAAGTCAATAATTTGATTATCTATGTCTTGTTTATTTTCTGTATCTTTTTTGTGTTCTAATTCAATGACGAGGTCGTCGAGGTTGTTAATAAATTCGTTAATTAATTTATTATCTACACTTTTTTCGTTTTGTGAGGTGACTAATCTTCTAAGCAGGTCAATAGATTGAAAAGATATGCTGAGGATATCTCTATTAAGATTAGCTTTTTGGTCGCGGATAGAAGCATATACCGATTCTAACTTATGAGTTATTTCTACGGTAACCTTAAGGTCATACATTCCTGCGGAGCCCTTTATCGTGTGCATTATTCTGAAGACTTCTGTTATGAGGTCTTTGTTGCTCATGTTTTTTTCCAGTGTGAGCAGACTTTTTTCGAGTTTATTTAAAAGGTCTACCACTTCTTCTATAAAACGTTGTCTAAATTGTTCTAACATTGTTTATTAAGATAAATGTTTAGTTTTGATAAAATTTTGATTATTGATTTTAAAAATTAAAGTCAGTTTGAATAAGTTTTCTGCCAGTTCTGCCAATTCTTCTACTCCAGAAGCCAATTCTTCGGAAGAGGCAGCATTTTGTTGAGATATTTTATTTAAGCTTTTTAGTGCATTATCTATTTGATTCATAGTATTTTCTTGTTCTAAGTTGGCTTTTGCTATATCTTGCACTATTTCCATTGTGGTGATAAATTTAGGAATTATGTCATTAAAAAGAGTTTCTGCTTGTTCGGCTATATTTGCGCTGTAATTAGTGTGATTGTCTATTTCCTTAGCTGCTCGGTGCGATTTTTCTGCGAGTTGTCGTATTTCTTTTGCTACTACAGCAAACCCCTTTCCATGTTCTCCTGCTCGTGCTGCTTCTACGGCGGCGTTGATTGCGAGCAGGTCAGTTTGTTGTGCTATTTCTTTAATGATAGTTATTTTTTCAGAGATTTTTAATAATATGTCTATAGTGCTGTGCATAATGTTATTAGCATCTTTGATATTTAGTATTGTCTGTTTAGAGGAGGTTATCGTGTTTTTGGCTTTTTCGGTGTTTGTATTTATTCGGTCGGTAATTTCTCCTAAGTATTGAGATATTTCGCTTGTTGTACTTGCTTGTTGCGTGGCATTTTGTGCTATATTTTGTGAGCTTCCGGAAATTTCATTACTGGCGTCAGTGATACGATTGCTTGCTGTTTGTACATTTGACAAAATATCTGATATTTTGTTTTTCATAGTAATTAGCGCTTGTATAAGTTCTCCTATTTCGTCTTTATGAAAATTATCTATATCATGTGTTAAGTCGCCGTCTGCCACTTTTTTAGTAAATTCTACTCCTACAGAAACGGAGGAAGTAATATTTTTAACAATAAAAAACGCCATCAAGATACAAATAATCAATACAGTAATGGATAGCGAAATAGACACTCTGTCGGTTACTATTTGTTGCTCTAAAATGTGTTCGTTGGAGAGTACAAACGTATCTGCTTTTTTATTAGCTTCATTCAATATTTCAATTACTTCCAGTAAGTTAGGTTTAGTTTTTAAGGTGTATATGTGTTTTAGTAACGTGTCATTATTTTTTATTGTGTCAGTGAGTATATTATTTATTTCTATGACCGATTGGTGGAGTTCTTCATGCGGTTTTTCTATTTCTGTCATAAAAGATTTTAGTTCGGGAAATTTGGCGATTAAATTGTCTTTCTTGTCGCTGTAAAACCATTTTCCGAAGTTACATTTTTGATGGTCTTCTTGAATATTAATGAATTTTTTATCATAAATAATTAGGTCTTGTAATTTGTTTGCCCATTCGGTGTGTGCGATGCACGCATCTTTGAGTTGTTTTTTCAAATCATTACCTTGTATAATTTCTTCTGAGTCTGCTATCATATTTACAGAATTGGCATAATTCCATACAGTAGAAATTGCAACAAGTCCGATGATAATTGCAAAAGTAATAAATAGTTTATATTTTAGCTTAATATTTTTCATTACTATATTTTTTATCTAAGTGCTTTTTTTACTGTCGCAATAAATTTATCAATAACAAAAGGTTTTTGTATCCAACCGGTTATACCGAGTTGTCGGGCATAGTTTTTCTTTTCTCTATCTACTTCGGTTGTCAGCATCAGGATAGGAATTGAATTATATAGTGGCAGTTTTTTCACTTCTTCTATTAGTTCAAATCCGTTCATACGTGGCATGTGCAGGTCAGTTATCAGCATGTCAATTTTTTGTCCGTTAAAATATCTGATGGCGTCTTGTCCGTCTACTGCTTTGAGGACATTGTAGTCTGCTTGGTTTAGCGAGAATTCTATTACGTATCTGGTATTCTCGAAGTCGTCTACTATCATAATCGTTTGTTTTTGATAGTTTTCTCCATCTTTTCTGCGTTCTATTTCTTTGGAATAGAAATATTTTTGCGATGGATTAGCGATGATATCTTTAAAAATTTGTATATTATCGCTGAGTTTAAGTAAATAACCTTTTGCGCCGGCTTTGATAAGGTCATCTATGTATTGGGTGTTATCGTACATTGATAGTCCGATGATTATCAAGTTTTTATATTTAGCGATGGCACGTTTAGTAGCTTCTATGCCATTCATGTCGGGCATTTCTATATCAATAAAAACTACTTCGGGTCTATGAGTTTCGAGCATGTCGAGAAATTCGTTAGCGTTGGCGGCTTCGAAGACGACCTCTACATTACCTATTTTTAATAATAGCGTTTTAATTGCATTTCTATACACAACTTTATCATCTACAAGGGCTATCTTTCTCATTTGTAAAAAATTATAATAATAGATTTTTAGAAAAAAAATTTTCAAATATAATAAAAAAAATTATACATTGTACGGAATATTTAAAATTAAAATTACTCCTTCACCTAATTTTGATTTTACCTGTGTTTTTCCGTTAATAGATTTGATTCGGGACAAGATATTATTTAGTCCGTTACCAGATAATTTATCAGCAGATAATTTATTAGCGGATAATTTGTTGTTGTAAAGGTTAAGTACGTCAAATCCGGTTCCGTTGTCGCTGTATTTCAAAACGATTTCGTGTTCTTCGTATTTGAGTATAATATCTATTTTTGTCGCATTTGCATGTTTTAATGTGTTATTAATAAGTTCATTGATTATTCTAAACAAAATAATCTCCATGTCTTTATCAAGTTCTAACGAAAATTCTGAATGTTCAAAATTAATAAAAATTTTCTTAGTACTGTTTATTTTTTCAATAAAAGAATTAATCGTACTAACAAGTCCGTATCTTGTTAGTACCGTTGGTCTGATGTTGTTGGCAATTTCGCGGGTTGCAGTGATGGTTTCTTCTAAGAGTCCCTTAGTATAAATAAAATATGTTTCAAACTCGGCTTGCGTGAGTTTTTCTGTCCATATCAAATTAAGATATATATTTATACTTGACAAAAGCGCTCCCAGACCGTCATGTATGTCTTTTGAAAATCTGGCTCGTTCTTTTTCTTCGGTTTGAAAGATAGTGCTGACAAGCTTCGTCTCCATTTGTTTTCGTTCCGAGATGTCACGAATAATACAAAGAACAATATTATTTGTTCCAAATTGTATCAAATTAATGTTCATCTCTACCGGTATTTGCGAATTATCTTTAGATTTCAAATAACATTCTTTTTTGTAGCTGGCTTTATTCACTACTAAGTTCTTGATATTAAACTCTATTTCTTCTATGTCACCTTGATTTATTACCTCAGAGAAATTAAGTCTCGTTATTTCGTTTAGTTCGTATTTCAAATATTTGAGTGCGCTGAAGTTGGCATTTTGTACGGAGCCGTCTGGGTTCAGTAAAATAATGGCATCCGTAGAGTTCTCAAAGATGCTACGAAATTTTGTTTCTTGCTCTTTGATTTTCTTTTCAGCGTGCAACCTTTCTATCAATTCTTCGCGAATCAATTCCTTTGTCAGCTTCAATCGTATATGATTTTTAACCTTTGCCAGCAGCTCGTATCTATTGTAAGGTTTTGTTATATAATCAACTGCCCCTACTTCGTAACCATGCTCGATGCTTTGATTATCAACAAAAGCGGTCAGAAAAATTACCGGGATTTCACTTGTTTCTTGATTAGATTTCAATATCTTACAGATGTCAAATCCGTTAAATCCCTCCATCATGATGTCAAGCAAGATTAAATCAAACTTCTGATTTTTTATTGTATCAAAGACCTCACTACTTTTGCTTATGGTCGTCAGATTGTAATTATCTTCAAGGATACCGCTTATTAGCAATAGGTTAATCTCGTTGTCATCTACTATTAAAATGTTCGGATAATTTTGATTGGAATTATTAGTCATCTTCCAGTGTATTAGATTGTTTGTTATTTAATATATATTTTATAATATCTGTGCTGTACCCTCGCGAAGTAGCAAAATTAAAAAGTTTAGAATATATTTTTTGTTTATCTGCGTCTTCTATTGTCTTCATTTTTTTTGTCAGTTCGCTTATTTGCAGGTCTTTATACTCGGTCTCGTCAATTTGGCTAATTGCTTGCTCTATAATACTGCTGTCAATATTTTTGCTTCTGAGTTCATACCTGATTTTGTTTTTTCCCCATTTATTAAATTTAAGTTTATCATTAACAAAAGATGTGCAATATCTTTTCAAATCAATATAATTATTGTCAATCAAATAGTCAATTATTTCGTCTATGTTGTTTTGCGAGACTCCGAGTGTTTTGAGTTTTTGTATTACTTCGCTTGTGCATTTTTCTTGTCGGGCGCACAAATTAGTCATCATCACAAGTGCTTCATCTTTATTGATAGTTTTCATATATTATAAAAAATTATATTCCTATTAACTTAGATTTCAAATTTTGCTCTTTGTTTACATTGAAATTGTACTCAAAAATCTTATAATTTTTGTCGGTAGTTTCAATAAATTTAAGATATTCCGAATATGTGCCGTTTTCATAAACGACTTTAAAATCTAATTTAACAATGGTCAAATTTTCTTCTACCGTAGAAAAGATGCCGGTTTTTTCGTACTTAATTATTTTTCCGCGTTCTTCGTAGATATTTTTTAGTCCTTGTACCCATTCTTCCTTCTTTGTTAAAATATAAGCACGACTGTCTAATAGCTCTCCCACAGACTCGAAGCTTTGATTTTGTAAGAGGTCATAAAATTTCTCCGCATGTGTAGAAGTTTTAGAAATATAAGCACAACTAACTGTAAAACAAATAAATATCAGAAATAGTATGTTTCTAAATTTCATATAAAAATATTTTTCACTTTTGCAATATTACAATCTTTGACAAAATTAATATTTTAAAGATAAAAAAAAATGAATTTTATTTATTTAATATAAAAAAAATTTACTTTAGTGTTTTAATTCAAAAATCTATATTAATGAAGAAGCTAAAAATAATAAATACGACAAAGACCCCGCTTGTCAGTTTTGATGACGAGACCGGCATAATAGAGCTCAAAGGACGCTCTTTGATAGAAAATACCGCGCTATTTTATGAAAAACCACTTGCTTGGATAAACGAATATGTTAAAAATCCCGCAGAAAAAACTACCGTCATAATAGCACTTGACTATTATAACACCAGCTCGCAAATGTGGATTTTCCAGATGTTCTTGTCAATTAGCGACTTATTTAGATTGAATAAAAATATAACCATCACTTGGTACTATCAAGACGAAGACATGGCAGAAGCAGGAGGCGACTTTGCAAAGTTGCTTGATATTCCGATAAAGATGGAAGAATCTAAACAAGCTTTCAAATTTTAATTATTAATCTCTTTTAATTTTTTACAGTACATGAAAAATAAGCTCTTTTTTGTTATTAAAATATTGTTGTTTTTGCCACTTTTTATACTCTACAGCACATTTCTGAAACCGGAACATAACCTTGAAAATCAAAAAAATACTATTAAAGACCCACCGTTTGCCGAATACAACTCGCAATGGGTAGACTCCGTATTTGCTACTCTTAGCTTAGACCAAAAAATAGGACAGCTCTTTATGGTCGCCGCATATTCTAAATTCGGACAATCGCATATTAACGAGATAGCTTATATGATAAAAAACTATCACATTGGTGGAATAATTTACTTCCAAGGCGGACCCATACAATTAGCACACATGAACAATTATTTTCAATCTATTTCTAAGGTACCAATAATGTCAGCAATAGACGGAGAATGGGGATTAGGAATGCGATTAGACAGCACAATTAGCTATCCGCGTCAGGTAATGCTCGGAGCCATTCAAGACGAAAGCTTAATATATGATATGGGATATGAAATTGCTAATCAATGCAAAAGAATAGGTATAAATATTAATTTTGCGCCTGTCGCCGATGTTTACAACAATCCGAAAAATCCCGTCATTGGAGTACGTTCTTTTGGAGAAGATAAAGTTAAAGTTACTCAAAAATCTTTCGCTTACATGATAGGCATGCAAGACAACAACGTGCTGGCTACCGCTAAACATTTTCCCGGACACGGAGACACTGACACCGACTCGCATAAAGACTTGCCTATTATCAAACACACAAGACAACGACTGGACAGCATAGAGATGTTTCCTTTCAAAAATCTTATAGAATCCGGAATCGGCGGAATGATGGTAGCACACTTATATATACCTACGATAGAGCCAACTCCTAATTTGGCGTCAAGTTTGTCTTCCAATTTTATTACCGATATTTTAAAGAACGAACTTAAATTCAAAGGGTTAATTTTTACTGATGCCTTAGGAATGCAGGGAATAACTGACCATTTTGAACCCGGAGTAGCAGACCTAAAAGCATTCATGGCGGGAGTAGATATTTTATTGATGTCCGAAGACGTATCACGTGCTTTTAAACTTATTAAACAAGCAATTACAGAAGGAACTATTACGGAAGAGGTTTTAAATCAGCGAGTAAAAAAAATACTCAGAGCTAAACAATGGATGGGATTAAATACGTTCAAACCTATAAAAATAGAAAATATATACGAAGACCTGAACTCCGAACATGCCAAACTAATTAATATTAAACTCGTTCAGTCAGCAATTACATTAGTTAAAGATGAAAATAATTTATTGCCATTCACTAATTTAGAGAAGACTAAATTTGCCTCCGTATCTATAGGAACAGGGGAACTGACTAATTTTCAAACTACTATGAGCTTATATGCTGATGTAAAACATTTCTCCATCAAAAAAGATGCGCCGGTCTCCGAATATAACACTCTCATTGACAAACTAAAAGATTATGACATGATAATAGTTGGAATACATGATACCAAAATGTATTCTTATCAAACTTTTGGTATAACTAAAGAGAGCATAGATTTTGTGGCTAATTTGTCAAAAATAAAAAAAGTAGTATTAGATATTTATGCGAATCCGCACAGCTTAAATCGTTTTTATTCTCTTGATAAAGTTAATTCTATATTAATATCTTATGAAGACAGCGAATTGTCGCGAGAAATGTCGGCACAACTGCTCTTCGGCGGAATTTATGCTGAAGGAAAATTGCCGGTAAACGTCAGTACAACTTTTCCGTTGGGAACAGGAATATGGCACGAGAAAGTAAGACTAAAATATTCTATTCCGGCAGAACTGAAGATAGATAAAATAGAACTTGAAAAAGAAATTGACTCCATCATACTCGGAGCATTAGATACCGCAGTATTTCCGGGATGTCAAATAATGGCGATAAAAGATGGCGTAGTTTTTTATCACAAGTCGTTCGGGTATTTGGATTCAGAAGAAAAAAAAAAAGCTAACACATGGAACATATATGATTTAGCATCGCTAACTAAGGTGCTGGCGACCACGATTTCGCTAATGAAATTATATGACAAAGACAAATTCTTGCTCTCTGATAGAATTGCTAAATACATTCCCGAATTGTGGAACACAAATAAAGAAGAAGTAATAATACGAGACATTCTGACGCATCAAGCTCAGCTCGCCTCGTGGATACCGTTCTATTTAAGGACAATAGATAACAATGGCAAACTAAAAAAAGAATTCTATTCGGACACGATGTCTCCTAAATATAATCTCAAAGTTGCCAAAAATATTTATATGGCTAACGAATACAAAGACAGTATTTACAAACGTATTTACGCGGTGAAGCAGAAAGAAGAGAGAAAATATGTTTATAGTGACATGGGATTTTATCTCTTTTCTAAAATGATAGACACTCTCGCCGGAGTAACAATAGACAAATATGTAAATGATAATTTTTATGCCCCACTTGGAGCATACACACTTTGCTACAATCCATTAACTCATTTTAATAAAGGAGTCATCGCGCCAACCGAAGATGATAAAGTTTTTCGTAAACAGCTTTTGCAAGGATATGTACATGATTACGGAGCCGCTATGCTTGGAGGAGTTTGCGGACATGCCGGACTTTTTGGCAATGCAAATGACATAGCAAAAGTTTTACAGATGCTTTTGCAAAAAGGGTATTATGCAGACCGACAATATATAGATGCGGCAACAATAGAACTTTTTACAAAGAAACAAGAGACAAATGTCAGTGGAAACAAACGTGCATTAGGGTTTGACAGATGCGAAAAAGGGAATACCGGCTCGGCATCATACATGGCTTCGGAGCAAAGCTATGGACATACAGGTTTTACCGGCACAATGGTATGGGTAGACCCTAAATATGATTTTATTTTTATCTTTTTATCTAATCGCATAAATCCGGACATCAACAACAATAAAATAAATCAAATGAACACCCGCGCAAAAGTACATACTGCACTGTATAAAGCAATTAAAAAAGCAAAGTAAATATTGACGTTGTTTTGTGATAAAACTTTCTCGCAGAGTTATATAGTAAAATATTGGGTAGTGTAAATTTTTAAGTGATAAATTTTTTGAACCATATAAGGCATATAAGAACATATAAGGTTTATAAGTATTATCACTGGAAAAATTACAGTTCCAAATATTGTAAAAAATCTATAATCTCCGCCAATTTCTTTTTTATTTTGGCTACCCACATAAAATTGGACAAAATAAAATATTGGTTCTTCAATGATTTTTGTGGCAAATTAATTATCACGCAAAGACGCAGAGACGCAAAGCAAAAAAATAGTGAATTTTGTGTTTTCGTGTCTTTTCGTGAATTTCGTGGCAAAAATAATCTAAAAAATCTTTTGACAAATAAAATTGTTTTACTATCTTTGTAAAAATAATAGTTTATATTTTCAAATAAATAAGCAAAAATGACACAACGAACAAAAGATATTTTACAACAAGTAGAAACTTTGCAAGAAGAAGAAAAGTTTGAGATAATTAACTCATTACTAAAAAAACTCTCGGAAATAAAATCCAAGAAGTTAGATTTGATGATAAAATTTTGATAGCGTAAAATAATGGTGACTAAACACGCTATTTATTTTA
>DYQJ01000039.1 GCA_020719345.1 Draconibacterium orientale
CTAATTTCCTTAATTTCTTTTAGTCAAGATAAAATATATCTTAAAAATGGAAAAGAATTGAACGTTAAAATTATTGAGAAATCAGATAAAGAGGTTAAGTATAAATTGATTGACGAAAGTGATAGTCCGATAATTATAATAAATTCACATTCTATTGAAAAAATAATATTTAGAAATGGAGAAGAAATGAAATTGTTATCTGACGAAACAAGAATGTCTAAACGCATTTGTTTAAATGTTGGGCTTAGGTATGGTTTAGGTATTGAAGATGTTTTTTATAAATTTCAAGCCGATTATTTTATTACGCCTGCGATTAATTTGGAACTGTAATTTTTCCAGTGATAATACTTATCCTAATTTATATGAAAATATTAAACCATATAAGGCATATAATGCTTATATGTTCTTATATGCCTTATATGGTTCAAAAAATTTATCACTTAAAAATTTACACTACCATTAATTTTGAAATCAACGGATTAATAAATGCAGAAGAAGGATCTGGATTAGCGTTTGGTCCGAAATATTATTTTAATCAATATAACCCACAAATAATTAAATTATATGCCGGTATTCTAATTGGAACTAATTACAATTATTTTAATTTTCTAATTCCGGTTGGTATAAACATAGCACTTAAAAAAGGTTTTGATTTAAAATTAGGTGTAGTCGGAATGAATTATTTTACTTATAATAATACATACGGTGAATTGCTGATTGGATGGCGATTTTAATTTCAAAACTCGTAAAAAGTATCCCTCAAAAATACATTTTTGAGGGAATTTGTTGTTATTGTAAAAACAGACAGATTTAAAACCATTTGTTATCTAATGCCTTAGGTGAATAATTTTCAAGATAATCAAATATTTCTAAATAATCAGTTGACACCATGTACAGATTTTTATATGTCTTTTTAGTAAATTTGTTGTCGTAATATACGTCAAATTGTTTTAGTAAATTGTCATAAAAATTATCATAGTTGTTTATAACAATTGCTTTATTATGATAACTTAGCTGTTTCAAGGTAATAATCTCGGCGAGTTCGTCTAATGTTCCAAAACCGCCGGGCATCACGATGAAGGCATCTGCGAGTTCAGCAAATTTTTGTTTTCGCTGTTGCATATTGTCGGTAATTATTATTTGGTCTGCCTCTTCATAGCTAATTCCTTTGCTATTAATTGCTTTCGGGATAACGCTATATACTTTTCCGCCCATCTGTTTTACTTTTTTGGCTACAGCTCCCATCAGTCCTATATTCGCGCCTCCGTAGAGGAGGTCGTAATTGTATTTTATCATGTATTGCGCCAGCATCTCTATGTTGCTAAAATATTTGTCCTCTACCGCAGTGCTTGAGGAACAGTAAACACATAATTTTTTATTTTGCATATCAATTTTTTTTTTTTCTTACATAAATAGTTCCTTTGAAAGGTTCCAATTTTGGAGTATTTTTAGTCTTCATTCTTACTACGACAATGAAAAAATAAACACCGTCGGCTACGGTTTGTCCGCCGTTGTTATTAACTGTTCCATCCCAGCCGTAGAGGGCTTCTTCTACACTTTTCCAGCTACAGACAGTATTTCCGTATCGGTCAAATATTCTGCCGGAGAGCTCGCTAATATTTGACGCATCTTTGTCTGCCGAGTTAGTCCATGTAAAATGTAAGCTGTCAATATCAATCCCGCCTGTATAACCGAGGTCTCCGTTTTTGCCGTCAAAAACACTAAAAAAATCATTGACGCCGTCTCCGTTAGGAGTAAAGATATAATTTTTGGTAAACATTTCTACGGTGTCAAGAGCATTTATTTTAATATAAGCAGTATCATAGCTGAAACATCCTTTTGGACTCGTTGCCTTGCATATAACTGTAAAAGTCCCTGTATTCACATAATAACGTTCTATTTCTTTTTCTGAAGATTTAAGTGACTTGTCTCCGAAATCCCACTCATATTCAGTTGCCCATTTAGTTGTATCTTTGAATTTTAATTTATCTCCTAAATCGGCGGTTATCTTTTCTCCAGTAAGAATAGTTCCGGCTTTTTCTATAACAAATTCTGCTTTCGTGGTTACTACTGACACCATATGCTCGTAAGGACAATTAAAGTCGTTATTTATAGTGTATTGATATTCATAAGTTCCCGGTAAAGAAGGAGATTCTATAACCACATTTCCTGTTGTTCTATCCGAAGCTCCTACTCCATCTTCTTCTGATGACCAAGTAGCCGTCTGATAATTAAAACTATTTTGATATTGAAATACTTGCGGTTCTATATCTTTGAAATAAATCTCCCATTCAAATAAAAAACCGTTTTCTTTATCTGTGTTATCTGTTACAGTCAATTGCCAATATCCGTTTAACTGACATTCTTTCAACACTTCAAAGCTGTACTGTGGGGTGTAAGTACCTGCCGGTAAAGTAGCATAATTTGAAGACTCGGTATTCATATCGTGATTTTTAGTTACTTGCTTCCATGCGTATATGTATGCTAATCCGGGGTCTCCAGAGTCACCTATCTTAGGTTCTCCTATTTTAACTGCTTCGCCGCCAAAGTCTTTTAATATTAGTTCTTTACCTGAGGGACAAGTAATTTTAATTTCTATGTTGCCGGCATTTTCATGTTCCATTTTGATAACGATAGAATCTATGTTTTGTGCTGATAATATTTTATCAGTATCTAAAAAGTCGCGAAATGCAATATAATTGTTGTAAGTATCCGTTTTTTCTATCATGTAAGGTTCTTTCTCTAAGCATTTAAAAGAGACGTGCTTCTCCCATTTTGCCGAAGTAGTCTCCCCAAAGATAGTAAATTCTTCGCCCGGACAGATAATTTCCGGCGTTGCATTTATGTCAGTTTTTACTTTACTAAAATCTGCATCCAGTCCTACGAGGACTGGAATAGTTGCAGATGCCGTATACTCATTGTATTTAACATTTAATAAGACTTTATGTCCTTTTTGCTCTGAGAATATATGAGTAATAGTATCAAAAATGGTTGTATCTTTTGTTGTGCCATGGTCGTAGTCCCATATATATATAATATCTTGATTTACAATCTCTCCATCAAACATGACTTCGGAATTAAAAGTGACTGTATCTTTCGAACAAATTTTTATAGAGTCTTTTTGCGGATTATTTTTCTCAAAAATTTTAACGCTAAGTTGTGCGTTGAGATTAAAAACTATTAATAAAGCGGCTGTGAATAAACAAATTCTTTTCATTATATTTTGCAATTATTTATTGTTTACTGTAATTAATGGTTCCCCGAAAATATCAAAATTGTCCACGTGAGTTATTTTGATGTCATAAAATTCGCCGATTGTTAAATTGTTGCTTAATGGTATTAACACTTCATTGTCCACCTCCGGCGAGTCGTATTGTGTTCGTCCAATGTAGTAGTCTCCTTCTGTTCTGTCTATTATAGTTTTAAAAGTCTTGTTTATTTTTGCTTCGTTAATTTCAAGAGATATATTTTGTTGGATATCCATTATTTCTGATGCGCGTTCATTTTTTATGATGTCCGATATTTTATCTTTATAATTTTTGGCAGCATAAGTGTCCTCTTCGTGAGAATAAGCAAATACTCCGAGTCTGTCAAATCGTTGTTTTTGGACAAAATCTTTGAGTTCGTTAAAATCTTTTTGTGTTTCGCCCGGATGTCCTACCATCAAAGTTGTGCGAATTGCTATATTTGGAACTTTAGTTCTTAAATTGTCAATCAATTTGTAAATACTATCTTGCTGATGTCCTCGTCTCATTAATTTTAAGACATTGTTACTGATATGTTGAAACGGAATATCTATGTAATTACAAACTTTTGGAGAGTCTTGCATGATGTCAAGCACTTGCATCGGAAAGTTTTCAGGATAAGCATAATGTAGTCTTATCCATTGAATATCATTTATTTCTGTCAATTTCGTTAATAGCTCCGGTAATAAAAATTGTCGGGTCAAATCATATCCGTAATAGCTTGTGTCTTGTGCTATCAATAAAATTTCTTTTGTTCCTTGTTTGGCAAAATTAGTGGCTTGTGAAACAAGCGTCTCTACAGGAAGCGAGTTGTAACTTCCGCGGATAATCGGAATGGCACAAAAAGCACATGCTCTATTACAACCTTCCGCAATTTTTAAGAAGGCATAATGTTTTGGAGTGGAGATGATTCTTTTATCAAAGAGTTCGTTTTTTTGTTCGGCATTTAAGGTTTTTAGCACGTCACTCAAATTATTGACGCCGAAGAATTGATCCACATCCGGTATCGCATCTTGTAGACTTGGTTTATATCTTTCTGAAAGACAGCCGATAACAAACAGCTGTTGAATTTTACCATTTGTTTTTGCGTCAGCAAAATATAAAATAGTATCTATAGATTCTTCCTTCGCATCTTCTATAAAACCGCAAGTGTTTATTACTACAATATCTGCCGAGCTGATTTTACCGTCATACACGACTTTGAAATTATTTGCGTTCAGCTGTGTAGCTAATGTCTCTGAGTCAACTAAATTTTTGGAACACCCTAAGGTAACAATATTTATTTTTTTCTTTTTCATAAAAATCTTTTTATTTTTTGACAAAGGTAAAAAATTATTGAAAAAAACACAAAACTTTATTATTAAATACGTTTTTTTTATACATTTGCCAAAGAATAATAGCCAAATAATATGGAGAAGAGAAAAAAAATTATACTTGTCATCATAAGTGACACTTCAAATAATAATAATTTTAGGGACATTTTGCGACAAAATTTTGACACCGAGTATGAGTTATTTTTTACGGAGCGACCCGAAGTCTTTGTCACAGAAAATCCACGTGTTCGTCCACTGACTGTTATATGTGACTACGAAGAAATGGCAGATAACATCGCCGAAATAATGACTTTTCTTGGAAAACACAAACAGATGATAGATATACCGGTGACATTTTGTATTACAGAATCTAATTTAGATAATATAGCCGACTACGAAATTTACGATTTTATCAAAAAACCTT
This sequence comes from Draconibacterium orientale, assembly GCA_020719345.1. Classification (GTDB taxonomy): domain Bacteria; phylum Bacteroidota; class Bacteroidia; order Bacteroidales; family DYQJ01; genus DYQJ01. Next base: position 4,983 of record DYQJ01000039.1, read on the forward strand.
TTAATCAAAAAGTTCTGATAGCGCGGCTCAAATTATTATTGAAAAAAAGCGACTTAAAAAATCAATTAGATGAAAAAAACCAAGAACTAAAAGATTTTTTAAGAGAAAAGACACGTCTGAATTTGAAACTATCGGCGCGTGATTTGGCACTAAATAAAAGTGCAGCAGCATCTATTATGAGTAAGAAGGGAACTATAACTTTTATCAATGATAAATTTTGTTCCATCTCTAAATACGGTAAACATGAACTGATGGGAATAGAATATGTTTCTATTATTTGCAATCAAAAAAATAGGAAGGAGTATGATAACATCTGGCGAACTATTTACAGAGGTGAGATATGGAGAGGTGAAATATGCTGCAGGACAAAGCTGAACGAAATAATATGGACTGACACCACTATCTCGCCGGTCTATGACGAACGAGGACGCATAACTAATTTCTTTGGAATCCACTTTGATATAACTGACCGCAAAAATTTTGAACAGCAACTAAAAGAGAAGAACGAAAACGTGACTCTTAGCATTAACTATGCGAGCCGTATTCAAAAAGCCCTTTTACCTTCTAATCAGTATCTTAAAGAAGTCCTGATGGATTATTTTGTCTTCTACAAACCGCGAGACATCGTCTCCGGCGATTTTTACTGGGTCAAACAAGTCAGTCACATCACCGTAGTTGCACTTGCCGATTGCACCGGACATGGCGTACCTGGCGCTTTTATGAGTATGTTAGGGTTTTCTTTTCTTAACGAAATTGTGACATTTAGAAATTCTAAACAGCCATCACAAATATTAAACGAACTAAGACTATTGATAAAACAGTCGCTACATCAGGAGGGCGCAAATGCAAACCTCGACGATGGAATGGATATAACTATTTGTAGTATAGACTTTAATAATAAAAAAATGTTCTTTACCGGAGCAATGAACTGCGTCTACATAGTTCGTGATAAAAATAACCCTATTATAAAAGGTGAGAATATTAATCTTACTGCCAACGAAAACAAAAATTTGTTTCAAATAGAAGGCGATTATTTGGCTATAGGAACATTTCAAAAAGACAGTCTATTTAAAACTACAACCGTAGATTTATATGAAAACGACATATTATATAACTTCAGTGACGGTTATATTGACCAGTTCGGCGGCGAAAATAATATTAAATTCACTTCTAAAAAGTTCAAACGAATGCTCTTAGAAATAAGTAAATTTCCGCTTAACGAACAAAAAGAAATGCTACAAACAACATACGACAACTGGGTCACCGCTTACAATAGACGACAAATTGACGACATCCTTATCCTCGCTGTAAAAATATAATTGTTTTATGCAACTATATAAGAATATTTAATCTAAAAGTAAAATATAAATAATAAATTTTTAAACATTATGAAAAAAATATTGAGTTCTTTAATTGTTATTTGTGCGGTAGTTTTTAACAGCTTTTCGCAAAGTGGGTTGACAAATGGTTATAATTTTACAACCGGTTCTAATAATTCGGTCAGATTTGCGGACATGCCACCTAAGAAAGGAGAAACTCAGGGTTCGTATTATTACTCAGAAGAATGGTATAAAGCAAATATTACTTTAACTGATGACTCTAAAATAGAGAACATAGAAGTAAAAATAAATTTGCAAGATAAAAATCTTGAACTTCAAGTAGAAGGACAAGTAAAAGTCCTTAGCTTTTATAGTGTCAAAAATTTCGTTCTAAAAGAAACTGCGGGTGACGTTTATTTTTACAATGTTTCTTTATTTTCCGAAAATAAAAATAAAGAAACTTCCGGTTTTTATAAAGTGCTGGTGGACAAAAAAGTTAAACTCATGAGTATAGTTTATTTAGAATTATTGCCGTCTAATTATAATGCCGCGATGGATGCCGGTAATAATTATGATAAATATGTTAAAAAAGAGAAATATTATGTACTTGTAAATCAAGAACTAAAACAAATAAGCAAGACCAAAAGCTCTATATTGAAAACTTTTGACAACAAGTCGGAACAAGTGAATGACTATGCAAAAGAAAACAGCTTAAAATATAAAAATACCGAAGACCTCGTAAAGATAGTAGAATATTACAATTCTATACTTTAATTCGGCATGTTTCATAATTGCTTAAAAGTAGTTGACACTTTTTTCTCTGCGAAACTTTGCGAATAACTTTGCGAAACTCTGCGAGAAATTGATAATCAAATATTTTCACGCAGAGTTTCGCAAAGTTAAAAACGCAAAGTTTCGCAAAGTGTAAACTAATAAATGAAAGATGCCTTTAATTCTTTATATTGTAAACAGACAATACGAACACGTAATTTTACAAGTGCTTATATAAATAACTTTAAATATATTAAATTTATGGGACAAACTTTTGTAGAGAAAATTTTTAACGCTAAATGTGAAAGTATAGTTTTTGTAAAACCCGACATCGTTCTTACTCACGACAACACCGCGAGTATTCGCAAAACTTTTGAAAAGATGGGCGGCAAAAAAATCCACGACACTGACCAATTATTAGTCGTTCTCGACCACAACGCACCACCTACAAGCGCTAAATTAGCCACTGATTATCAAGAAATTAGAAATTATGCCAAACAACAAGGGATAAAGAAATTTTACGATGCAGGAAAAGGTATTTGTCATCAGATAATGTCATATCATGCTAAGCCCGGAATGATTATAGTCGGCTCGGACAGTCACTCTTGCACAGCTGGAGCGTTCAATGCAATGGCAGCAGGAATAGACCGAACAGAATCCGCCGGACTTTGGAAAAGAGGAGAAACATGGTTCCTCGTGCCGCAAACAATGAAAATAACTCTTAACGGAAAACTACCAGAAAACGTCTTTGCTAAGGACATCTCGCTATGGATTATCGGAATGATAGGTACTGACGGAGCTAATTACATGTCTATTGAATATCATGGAGAAGGAGTAAAAACATTATCTATCGCCGACAGAATGACTATTGCTAATCTCGCCTCTGAAATGGGCGCAAAAAATGCAGTATTTCCTCCCGACGAAGTTCTCGCTAATTTTTATGACAAAGAAAAAATAGACGGAGTATGGGCTGACCCAGATGCCGAATACGCCGCAGAAATAACTATCAACCTTGACGAACTTTTTCCCGTAGTCGCTACACCGCACAACGTAGAAAATATCGCAGCGCTACAAGAAGTAGTAGGAACTAAATTGCACCAATGCTTCATCGGAACTTGCACAAACGGTAGATTAGAAGACTTACAAATAGCAGCTAAAATATTGAAAAACAATAAAATAGCAGACGGTTTGCAACTTTTGATTACACCTGCATCACAAGAAATTTATATTCAAGCAATGAAAGAAGGACTGATAGAAATATTTTTGAATGCCGGCGCAAATGTGCTATCTGCATCTTGCGGACCTTGTCTGGGAACAGGACAAGGAATACCTGCCGACAACATAAACGTAATGTCCACTGCAAACCGCAATTTCTTAGGGAGAATGGGAAATAAAACTGCTAATATATATCTTGCCTCACCAGCAGTGGTAGCTTACTCGGCGATAAAAGGTGAGATAGCTGATTTTAGAGAAAATGTAAAACCTGAAAAATATCCGGCACAACGCGCTTCGTCTTCTACGTTAATAATCAAAGAAAATGAAAACCGAAAGGTCAACGGAGTCTGGAATTATGCAGACGTGGACAATTTGAATACCGATTTAATGTTTGCCGGTAATTTAACTTACAATGTGTTAAGCTCCGATGCCCAAGCAATTATGCCACATCTTTTTATGGATTTTGATAAAAGCTTCCACAAAAATGTTGCAAAAGGGGATATTATTGTTGCAGGAGATAATTTCGGTTGCGGAAGCTCACGAGAACATCCCGCAGTAGGACTCGCACACGCTGAAGTAAAAGCCGTAATTGTTAAATCTACAAATCGTATATTCTACCGCTCCGCTATCAATCAAGGACTTGCGCTCATCGTAAACAAGCAAGCAGTAGAAACTTACAAACCCGGAGACCAAGTAGATATAGATTTCAAAAACGGTATCATTTATATCAACGACACCAAAATAGAATTTGCGCCTCTTCCTGATAAACTAATGCAAATTATAGAAAAGAAAGGTTTAGTTAATTGGATAGCCACCGAATAAAATTAGTTTATTTAATTTATCTTTCAACTTGCCAAAGGTTAAAACTTTGGCAAGTTTAATTTTTGCAAAATAAAAATTTGTTCAAAAACAAAAATGGCTTTTCAACCATTTCAAAAGTCTTCGACTATTTGAAAGATTTTTTCGTTTTTTTATTCTGAAAATTCCGGTTAAGATTTTTTATTTTCATTTTTTATCTTTGTAAAAAATAAAAATTGGATAAAAAAATAATATAAATATAATGCCAACAATATTAATTGTAAGAAATTATCGTTTTTTCTTTTATAGTTTAGAAAATAAAGAACCACCACATATACACGTAGAAAGAGATAATTGTGCTGCAAAATTTTGGTTACAACCAGTACAGTTTGAAAAAACGAGAAATTTTAAAGAACACGAAATAAACGAAATAGAAAAAATAATTATAAAAAATCAAACCCTATTAATTGATAAGTGGTATGAATACTTTGAATAATAAAGAAATATTAATAAGTTCGGTTACATGTACCGAAAATTTTTTAATAGTAAAATTAAACGATGGTCGTGAAATATCAGTACCAATATCATGGTTTCCATTACTTAAAAATGCTACGAGTGAACAAAGGAATAAATGTAGATTAATTGCAGATGGCATAGGTGTTCACTGGACAGAAATAGATGAAGATGTAAGTTTAGAGAGCTTATTTGACAGTTATGATAATCAATTACATGCTATCAAAAATAGCGAATTTATTTTGGCTTAGTAACCAAGATTTGGTAGGTTTTGTCTTATTTTAACTAATTTAATATCAAGATAAAACAGCCGTTTATTACTAATTTTTAACTCGCTATGTATTTACCAACTTATTCCCATTTTTTTAATTGATTCAACTATTTGAAAGATTTGGTTTTATACTGGTACGTTTATTTTGACTATTTTTTGAAATAATATTTTCCTGCTTGTTTTATGTAGATATTTTATTTAGCAACGTAGTTGCGTTATCTTTGTAACGATTTGTCAAACAACTATGTAGTGTGGAGGTTACCTATTTTCTACAAAGATTACGCAACTACGTTGCTAAATAGTTACCACAATTCTATGTACTATAGTGGAAGGATGAGGTGACGCTATTTTAAATTTCTACAAAGATGTCGTGGCTAACGCCACTAAAAAAAATGGTTAATATATTATGGTTCAAACGGTTCAACCATTTCAAAAGTCTTCGACTCTACTATTTGAAAGGTTGAAAATTCTGCTTAAGATATTAGTTAAAATTAATTGCTTTAATAGGGTCAATTTTGGTTATCAAAAGCGATGGCAATATAAGGATGTCAGCAGTTATATTCAATATTCCAAAATTTAAAAGTAATATGTGCAATAAATCAATGTTAATAGGCACAGTGTCCACATAATAAGACGTTGCATCAAGCGGAATAATCTTAAAATACATTTGAAGTAAACATAAACTAATACCGATGAGATTTCCAAAAAACAGCCCCTTGCCCATAATAAAAATAGAATTGTAAATAAATATTCTTTGAATAGTTCGGTTTCTGGCGCCGAGAGCTTTTAAAATTCCTATCATATTGGTTCGTTCTAAGATTATTATCAACAGTCCGGTGACCATATTTATGGCAGCAACAAAAGTCATTATAAATAAAATTACTTGTACATTCATATTTGTAAGCGTCAGCCAATCAAATATTTGCGGGTTTTCTTGGAGAATATTTGTGACTTTAAGTTTTTTACCGGATTCAGTAAATTGGCGTCCTACTTTGTCGGTTACTATTTCTGTCATTTCGTCTAATTCTTTATAGTCGTCAATAAGGACTTCAAAACCGCTCACCATTTCGTTCTCCAACTCGTTCCAACCGTTAAGTTTTTGAATATCATCTATTTCGGTAAGCGCAAATCTTTCGTCATATTCTTGCAGTCCCGTTTCATAAATACCGGTTATTTTGTATTTTCGCAGTCGCGGTGGATTTTGTATAAAATATATAAACAGGTCATCGTTTACTTTCAATTTCAAAAGCTTGGCATGATAATTAGAAATAAGAATATGTTTGACATTGGAGGAGTCATCTATTTCAAAATGTGTTCCTTCTATAATGTTTGCTTTGAAAAAAGTCCAGTCAAAGTCACGGTCTATTCCTTTCAATACAACTCCTTGTATATCAGTCTTTGTCTTGATTATTCCGGGCTTCATTGCAAAACATTGAATATGTCGTATTCCTTCTATTTCTGTTAAGCTGGGATAAAAATCTTGTTCTTTTATTACCGGCTGTGTTTCATACGAGCTGTTAGTGTCGTGATTAGTAATAAGAATATGCGAGCCAAACCCTATTACTTTCTCGGTAATTTCTTTCTTAAATCCGGTAATAACTGCCACTGCGATAATCATTACTGCGAGACTCATCGCTACGGCTGCTGTAGCTATTCTTATTATAGATTGCGAAATACTACTTTTCCCCTGTTTGTCAGTGGATAAACGGCGTGCTATAAAAAATGATAAATTCAAAATTATTAAGTTTAATTATTTTTTTTGCGACAAATTTAATAAAAATTTAGTTTAATAAAATAATTTTACTATTTTTGTGCATTATAAAATGATTATTTTTAAGGCACAAAAATTGTTGTTAAAATTGTTGTTAAAATTGTTGTTAAAATTGTTGTTAAAATTGTTGTTAAATTATTTAAACAAAATTCTAAATAAGTCACATGAAAAGAAATATTTTTATAATAACGATGTTGCTAATATTTTTCCCTAATCTTATTTTCTCGCGAAGCTTAGAAGAAATAAAGAAGAGTGGGATAGTTTATGCAGCATTTACCGAGAGCTCATTGAATAGCGTCAATTACAAAATAGCATTGGAATTTGCTAAATTCTTAGACTGTGAGTTAAAAGTAATTAAAACATCGTGGGATGAAAATTTCTCGCAAAACGGAGTTCGTCCGGCTGACATTGAGGTAAATCCTACGTACACATACACGCCGGATGCTCTATTGAAAGCTGACTTTATTTGCGGAACAATTTACGTCAACGAGTGGCGAAAACGTCTGTTTGACTTTGCCGGTATAATGTATGTTAGTGATTTGCTTATAGTTAAAAAAGAAGATAAACAACCGTCTACATGGCTGAACCTTATTGTTCCTTCACAATACATAACAAATACCTCCATAGATGTAAAAACCATAGAAGACCTCGCTGGTTTGCGAATAGCTTTTTTGCAAAACACGAGTTATCAGACAAATATAACTGCAATAAACGAAAAAATAGGTAATTCTATAATCTTTGAAAAAACTGAATCGGAAGACGTCTCGCAAGCATACATGCAATCCGGACGCGTGAACGGTTTTGTCGCGGTATCTTTCATCGCACTTGAATATATAAAAAATCACTTAGACTCTCGGCTCGCATTCCCTATAGGACAACCTCAAGAAGTTGGCTGGGCAGTTTCCAATGACAATACCGATTTGAAAACCGAAATTGACAACTTTTTTGAAACAATAAAAGGAAACGGAACATTAGACCTCTTATTTAAAGCACAATACGGAATAAATTATGCCACATACTTAGAAATTATTAATTCTTATGCCGAATCACAAAACACCTCGTCACGCGACCTTGATGAAATATTGAGATCCGATAAAATTATTGTCTCCCTCCGAGATAGAGAGATGATATATCACGCCAACGGACAAAAACAATTTAATACCTATCTGGCTGAAGAATTTGCTAAATACTTAGGTGTTGACCTGGAAATTGTTATTGTTCCATCTATATCTTCATATTTTGAAACCGCAGACGGCAAAATAATCAAAGACTCTACTTATTTGCCCGAAGTTTTTACCAAAATAGATATAGCATGCGACATGTTTGAACCCCTCGACTGGAGGCTCTCCAAAATAGATATAATTGACTTCGTCCCAAATGCTAAAGTCGTAGTCGGCAGAAAAGATACGGAAATTAACGGTATCAATGACCTGAAAAAATACAAAGGAGTAACCTCCAAAAACTCCTCGTATGAAGAAGCATTCTTAGAACATGGAATTACTAATTATTACTACGGAACAGGTAATGATTTCTTTGACGAAGTAGTAAACCGAAGAGCAGATTATACAATTGCCAGCTTCTCAGTTTATTCGCTACCTAATTTCCCACAATTAGAAGCCAAATTTATCATCGGCGAAATGAACAAAATAGGATGGGGTATCAAAAAAAATCAACCTAAATTACGACAAAAAATATTGGAATTTCTTGAATACGCAAAATATGTAGGCACATTAGATGACTATTTTAAAATACAAACAGGCATGCCTTTCAAAGCTGCCGAGAACTATTTAACCGCCCTTCATCATACATACGACATCGGAATGTTCCCATTTGTATTTTACGGAACTAATGAAGGTTTGCCGCAAGAAGACGTATTATCTATATTTCAAGACCGACAAGGATATATCTGGTTTAGCACATACGCCGGAGTAGTCAAATTTAACGGCAGAAATATGAGAGTATATGACCGTAGAGACAGCTTAGCGGACAACATCGTCTTTGATATTAATCAAGACTCCATCGGTGACCTGTACTTTGCTACTCTGCGGGGAATTTCTATTTTTAAAGATAATAAATTTAAAACTATTTTTCCGCAAATAACATTCAAAAGTATATATATAGATAAAGAGAACAATAAATGGTTTTACGGCGATAACGGAATATTTCAACTCACCAACAAAAATATTGAACGCCAATTGAATAAGGAATATCCTACTCTGTCAAATAATATCAACTGTCTAACACAAGACAGAAAGGGTGAATATACATTCATCGCCACAAGCGAAGGTTTTTATGTCATTGACTACGAAAAAGAGCTTAAAAGACTGTCAACAGAATATTGCAACTATGTTTATGTAGATGAAAACAATAGAATCTGGGTCGCAACAACAAATGGTTTGTACGAAGGAGATATTAATGACTTCAACACAGAAAAATTCGGCAGACGAGTCAACGAAGATATTAATATTGCTAATATCCCCATAAATAAAATTACTCAAACATCAGATGGCTCTATATGGTTGATTTCTAATAATAATGTCTATCAAATTTATACGTTAAAACAAAAACCTATTATTTATAATCACAAAATAGGACTCTCTAATCACAGAATTTTATCTTTTCTGTCCGACAACGAAAGTAATTTGTGGTTCGGATACTCCGGAGGTATTCATAAACTGACAACCAAAAGCTTACGCAAAATTAGTCCGAACGTACTGAACAGCTACATAAACTCCATCAGCGAAGATGGACAAGGAAATATGTGGTTTGCATTCAACCATGATATTTATATTCACCGAGATACGTTAATCTCGCTGGCAAACAACTTCGGGAAACTCCACAAACCACATGCTATCCACAAAATTGACGACCAAAATATGCTAATCGCAACCACGAAAGGGATTTTTTGGTACGATACAAAACAAGGACAAACTATTAAAAATAATGTTTTTGACCAAGAGCTACCTTATCTGGAATATGCTTACATGTCTTCAAAACAAGAAATATTTTTATTAACCGGCGGAAACGGAATAATTTATTATTTAAAAGATTTTTACTCACAACCGCAAGCCATTGAAAATAACTCTACGACATTGGTCTATCAATTATTAGAGTTTGACGGCAAAATAATGGGCGGAAATAATTCGGGATTAATATTTTTCAATCTGGAGACTTTTAAACGCGAAAAAAGTTTAGACTATACCGTCTGGTCATTATGTATAGTTGACGACAAACTTTATGTAGGAACAGAAAACGGAATGGGAATATATAGCGAAGGCGAATTCACTATGTTGGATATAGATTTTCCGAGCAATGCGATAAACTCCATAGTGCGAGATATTAATGACAATAAACATCTCTGGGTAGGAACAAATAAAGGATTTTGTTACTATAATATTACTGAACAAAAAGTAGATTTTGTTATAGATGCAAATGACGGATTACCCGGAAATGAAATAGCTGTCAATGGACTATTTGTAGATGGAAAAGGATTACTCTGGATAGGAACTCTGCATGGAGTAGCAACTTTTGATGTGAACAAAAAGAAAATAGAAAAAACTGCTCCCGACTGCAAAATAGAAAAGATTTTACTCAACGGCGAAGAAGTGTTGCAACTGCCGGCGCAACTCTCTTATAATCAAAATAACTTCGTCTTTGAACTTACTGGATTATCTTTCAAAAATGAAGCTTCGTTAGTATATGAATTTTTTATGCGAGGACTTGACAACGATTACAACGCCGCGATAGGCGAAAATTATAAAGCCAGCTATCAAAACCTATCCCCCGGAAAATATGAATTTGTGTACCGCACCAAAGGAAAAGACGGAATCTGGAGCTATTATAAAACTTTAGAATTTGAGATTTTAAATCCTATATGGTTAAAATGGTGGTTCATAATGATAGTTGTAATGATTGTAATTATGTTAGTCTTCCTTGTTATCAAATGGCGAGAACGAACATTGCGACTACGCAACGAGCTGTTAGAGAGAACTGTAGTTGAACGAACTCGCGAAATTGCTAAGCAAAAAGAAGCAATAGAACAAAAGAACACCGAATTGGAACAACAACAAGAAGAAATACTTGCTCAACGTGATGAAATAACCAAACAACGCGATGCGGCAACAAAAGCAAGAGATGAAATAGCACACCACCAAAAAGAAATCATGGACAGCATTTATTATGCTAAACGTATTCAAACCGCTATATTGCCGCCGCAAAAACAAATCTCGGAAGCAATGCCGGAACATTTTATTTTATATCGTCCTCGTGACATCGTTAGTGGAGACTTCTACTGGTTCAAACAAAAAGGAGAGTGTATGGTAGTGGTAGCCGCCGACTGCACCGGACATGGAGTGCCGGGAGCATTCATGAGTATGCTCGGCTCGGCTTTTTTAAATGAAATAATAGGAAGATACGAAGACTTAGACTCTGGACTAATACTTAATGATTTGAGGTATCTCGTAGTTGAGTCACTGCACCAAACCGGTAAAATAGAAGAAGCAAAAGACGGTATGGATATAGCATTGTACATACTTAATTTGAATAAAAAAACACTACGCTTCTCCGGAGGATTTAACCCGCTATATCTCGTCAGAAAAGAAGAACTTATTGAATATAAAGCCGATAGAATGCCGATAGGTATTTACGACTATCTTGACCAACGATTCACTACCGTAGATGTAGAGTTACAAGAAGACGACGCACTTTATACCTTCTCTGACGGATTTGCTTCTCAATTCGGTGGAAAAAAAGGAAAGAAATTTATGAGCTCACGACTAAAAAAACTCATCTTAACGGTGCAAGATAAATCAATGGCAGAGCAAAGAAATATGTTTGATGTAACATTAGAGAACTGGATGGGAGTTAAATACGAACAAATTGACGACGTGCTTATCATCGGTGTAAAGATTAAAGACCTAAAAGTACCGGAAGAAAAACGTAGAGAAATACATCAATTGTTCGAAGGAGTACAACGTCCTACGCGAATCGCATCTGACAGACCGGAAGAAGAGGAAGAAGAGTAAGAAGAGTAAATGTAACGTATATTAATAATTCAACTTAAATATATGAAAGTAGTAATACAAAGAGTTTCAGAAGCTTCGGTTACCATTGACAATATAAAACGAGCAACCATAAAAAACGGACTGCTCATACTTGTTGGGTTTGAACATTTAGACCAAGCCGAAGATATAGAGTGGACAGCTGCAAAAATAGTCAATCTTAGAATTTTTAATGACTCACAAGGGATAATGAATCTTTCTGTCTTAGATGTTGACGCCGAGATATTAATTGTTAGTCAGTTTACATTACATGCAAGCTATAAAAAAGGTAATCGTCCATCATACATACTCGCAGCTAAACCAGAAATTGCTATTCCTTTGTATAACAGCTTCATACAAAAAATTAATTCGCTTACCGACAAAACAGCCAAAACAGGCGAGTTCGGAGCAGATATGAAAGTTGCGCTAATAAATGATGGACCCGTAACTATCCTGATGGACTCCAAAAACAAGATATGAATAATTATCCGCGTTTTGTAATTAAAACTTTGGCAAAGTTGCCGTTTATAGTATAAATAAAAATACCATTTTTATTTGACCTACCATTTTTAAAAATTCTAAACTTTTCAGAAAAATTATTTTTATGTAAAATTTGTATTTTCGTAAAAAAAATCTTATCTTTGCAAAAAAATAAATTAAAAAAATAAATTTATGAAAATTATTAATCCGCTATATGATACTGCATTCAAGTATCTGATGGACAATGAGCCGATAGCCAAAAAAGTAATGTCTATATTATTAAATCAGAATGTAATATCTCTGCAATCCAAACCGCAAGCGACTTCAGTGACTCATGATGGAGTAAAATATTCTAAACGCTACGATTTTAAAGCAATAGTACAAACCATTGATAACAAGTATAGTACGGTCATTATAGAAGTGCAAAAATATAAATTTCCCAAGCCCATATACCGTTTTCGTCATTATTTGGGTGAAAATTATATTAAACAAGAGACAATTATAAATAACAAAGGCGAAGAAATAACTGTTTCATTACCAATAAAATCCATTTACATACTCGGTTTTAAAGTCTTCAAATCCGATATTTTGATTGTAATGATAGGTAACAAACCTGTAGATTATTTAACCGATGAAGCGTTGGACGAAAATTGTAATTTTGCAGAACTTTTAACACATTCAACTTTAATAATTCAAACAACGGTTGAACCGAAGAACTCAAAAAATACGCGAATAGAGAAGTTAATACGATTATTTAAACAGAAAATAGAATACGATCCGTCTAATTATGTCATAGAAGTAGACGAAGAGGAAACCGATGATGTGATAAAAGAAATACAATCATATCTGAATAAAGCTACCTTAGAAGATGAAATTTTACGAACTCTGCGTTACGAAAAAGATTATGACGACAGCATAAAAACATTGGAACAAGAAATGGAAACTATTAAACGCGAAAACGAAGAAGCGAAACTTCGCGAAGAAGTAGAACGAAGACTAAAAGAAGAAGCTAAACTTCGCGAAGAAGAAGCGAAAGTAAAATTAGCGTTAAAAATGTTAAAATATGGCGAGCCAATAGATGAAATTGCTACAGAAACAGGTTTGAGTGTTGATAAAATTTTAGAACTAAAGCAGAAATAATGAAATATGAAAATTATCAAATTACTAATTTTTAGTTAATTAGCAAAAGAATCTATTTTTGAAAAAATATTATTTGCTATATGAAATAACAATTGTCTATATTGGTTGAGTTGAAAATCGCTATCAACTCAAGACTTTAAAACGATAAGAGTCAAACTACGAATAATTATCAATTACTCACATATTCTCAAAAAAGGAGAATACCAAATTTCAACTTTAAACCTTGTATTTATGCGTTCGAAGATAATATCTTGTTGTATATCGGAGTATCCTTTAAAAACAGCATCGGCAGGCAGTTCACGATTTACATGACATATAACCTCCTTATCTACCGGAATAATTGATATTTTTCCAGCTTTTTTATGTATTTTTTCTTTTTTATTCTATCTGTTGACAAAATATTGATATTTTCTTTATGAGGTTTAAATTCTGGCTTCGGCTGCTCACCTTTTAATTTTGATATTTCATCTCTTAATGATTGGACTAATGCTTTTTGCTGATTTTCCATCACGTTTAAATATAAACTTAGTACAACCTTTGCATAAGGGTCAATTATTCGTTCTAGGTCTATTTGTGATAAATTTTCCATTTGTTTTTTGTTTGGATAAACATAAATTAATTATTTTTTAGTATATATATTTTTTATTTTATAATTATTTTTAGTATTTTTACCATGTACTTTTGAGGGAATACGGTTGTAGAATAAAAATGTTGTTTTTGTAAATGTATGCTTCTGGCTGTTATACAACAAACCCTTCGGCGTTTTGAAAAACCGAAGGGTTTTGTAATCACACATTGTAAAATTGTCTGAACTGTGAATTATGTAATATTTTTTAGCAACGTAGTTGCAATATGTCAATAGAAACAAAACAAAAAAGACAATTAGCAACGTAGTTGCGACATGTTTTTCGTGGCAAAATTATTTTTAAAAGAGAACTCAATTATTAAAAACAAAAAGGATAGAATATTATATAAAATAAAATAGAAGACATAAAATCAAAAGATGTTATTGATAAATTGTAACTATTTAGCATGGTAATACCTTTGATAATCAAATTAGTTTCACAAAGTGTTTTCACAAAGTTCCACAAAGTAAGACTTTGATTTTTAAAACTTTGTGAAATTTTGTGCTACATAAACAGTTGATTTATAGTATTAAGAACATGCTAAATAGTTACTATTTTTTTATAGTTAAAAGCTTGTTTTTTCATCATATTCTATCAGATAGGTAATAA
>DYQJ01000040.1:0-8771 GCA_020719345.1 Draconibacterium orientale
AAATAAAATAAATAGCGTGTTTAGTCACCATTATTTTACGCTATCTATTTTTTATTGTTATACAACTTTTCCAAAGGATAAATATTTTGGAAAAAGTTTTATATTGAATATACAAAATTATAAAATCTCAAAATTATGAAAAAGAAATTATTTTTTTTGGCTATTTTATTAGTAACATTACTGTCGGCGTGTGAAAAAAATATTTATAAACACCAATGCGACATTCCCGAAGGAATATGGGACATCAATAACGTCTTGATTTTCACCCCGCAAATTGACAGTATTAATAAATTATACGACATCAACTTAGAAGTAAGACATGCCACAATGTATCCAAGTCAAAATTTGTGGCTATTTATCAAAACAACTGCTCCTTCCGGAACAATACAAATAGACACCTTAGAATGCACTATGGCTGATAACTCTGGAAAATGGATAAGCGACTGTGCCGGAGATATTTGCGATTTCACCACTACTTACAAAAAAATGATTAAATTCGTGGAACAAGGAAAATATACGATGGAAATACAACATGGAATGCGAACCGACAAACTGCCGCTTATCTTAAAATTAGGGATTATCATAACAGAATCTGAACCGACAAAATAAAATATTTATGATAAAAAAATTAATTAAAAACTTTATAAAAAACAATTTTTTGGTACTTTTCATAAAAGACAGATTCTCATCTGCGGTACAAATATCACAGAGACAATTATTTCATTATTATCAAGATATGGCAAAAAATAACTCCTGTCCGAAACTCGCAGATACTGGGTTTCGTGTTTTTTCGCAATATGAAGAAGATGGAAAATTATTGTATATTTTTTCTATATTAGGAATGGAAAATAAAATATTTATTGAAATTGGCTCCGATGATGGTATTAATAGTAATTCGGCTAATTTATTCTTCAATTTCGGCTGGTACGGATTATTTGTTGATGCAAATGAAAAAAGTTTAAATAGAGGTAAAAAATTTTATAGAAAATATCCAAACAAGTGGAATTATCAACCAAAATTTGTCTGTCAAAAACTCACTCGCGAAAATATAAATCAAATAATTGAAAATGCAGGATTTAAGGGAGAAGTAGCACTGCTGTCAGTTGACATAGATGGAAATGATTATTGGATATGGGACAAATTAGATATTATTACTCCCAAAGTAGTAATTATTGAAACGCATAACGAGTTCGGACTCCAAGATATTGTTGTTCCGTATGATGCAGATTATTTTTTCCCCGGCAAACACCCGGTTTATCATGGCGCTTCCCCGTTGCTATGACTAAATTAGCACGAAAAAAAGGGTATCGTCTCGTAGGTGCTAATATTTTGGCTTCTAATTTTATTTTCGTCAAAAATGGATTAGCTGACCAGCAATTACCCGAAGTTTCTATAGAATCACTGCTCACGCATCCTTCCATTGAAGAAGGATATAAATTGTTTGAAGAAATTAAAACATGGGTATTTATAACAAATAATTAACCTAATAATCAATTAATATGCAAACAAATTTAATTTCTACCGGCGATTTTATAGATTTATTTCATAAAATACGACAAAAAGGTGCTTCCAATTTATTTAAAAAACTTCAGCTCTCACCAAGTCAACGTGTTGTCTCTAAATGGAATAGTAATGAAGCTTCCTCCGACTTCTGGATAATTCCCGAAGTGCGAGAAAGATGGTGTCTTAAATGCACTAACGATAAAAATCTTCAGTATGAAGACTATTTTGTAGATAAATATTTGAAAGATAAAACAAAACTGAAAATGCTATCTGTCGCATGCGGAACAGGTATGCGAGAACGAAAATTTGCTAAATATCAATGTTTTGAATCCATAGATGCTATAGATATTTCGCCAAGCTTGATAGAAACAGCTATCGCTAAGGCAAAAGAAGAAAAACTCTTTAATATCAACTATATAGCCGCAGACTTCACTAAAACAAATTATCCGCATAAATATTATGATATTATATTGTTCAACTCAAGCTTACATCATTTTAAAAATGTAAATAATTTATTTAAGAAAAATATATTACCGCTTTTAAAAGAAGACAGCTTTTTTGTCATTTTTGATTATGTAGGTGCTAAACGGCTGCAATGGACACAACAACAATTAGAGTTTGCTAACGAAATCTTAAAAAAACTGCCACCTAAATATAAAACACGAACTGATGGAATTACTGTCAAAAATAAAATATATAGACCCGGAATTTTGAGAATGCTCATTGTTGACCCCTCAGAGGCAGCAGACTCGGAAAATATTTTACCGGCAATACACAAATATTTTTCTACATTAGAAGAACATCACATAGGTTGGGACATAACTCAGCTGGTATTCAAAGACATAGCACATAATTTTCTTAACGAAGAACCCGAAACAAAAGACCTATTAAGTTACATTTTTGAACAAGAAGATATATACATGAAAACCAATAATTCAAGCGATGCCATTTTTGGAATATATAAAAATTAAAAAAAAAATGATTTTTATACGTATTACTCCTTTTTTTTACTTATATTTGCAAAGATATAAGTTTTTTTTTTAATAATAACTTTTTACAAACTTTTAAATCTTATTTTATTATGAAAAGGAATATTGTTTTTATTTTTATGCTGATGGTGATATTTGTTTTTACCATACTGTCAAAAAACGTGCATGCACAAAAAGCTTTGCCACAATGTAAAAAAGAAGATGGAAATCCTACAACAGCTTATTTGGGTGATAATGTTACATTAAATTTTAGTTCTTGGGGGCAGTGTAACACACATAACAGTCAATATTGGTCGTATATTCATACAGCTACAGGTATTGATGCAGGATTACAGGGACCGCTTTATGATTGGAATAGTAATGAATATAAAACAGCAGTTACTGCACGTTTTACTTCTACTGGGACTTGGTATTATGGAGTAAAAGTATCTTATGCAAATGATCCTACTGCTTGGTGGTGCGAAGATAATACAACATGGCATAACATGTATGGAGCGCCAACCTCTAATTTAACTATTACCGTAAACCCTCTCGGCAATCCCACACTTGGAACATGTCAAAAACATGTCACTTATTCTTCTTCACAAATTACATTGAATTGGACAAAGTGGAGTGGTAGAGATGTTATGATAGTAAGAAGTACAGATGCAACTTTTACTGCGCCAACTAATACAACTACTTATAATGTCGGCAATTCAATTGGCGGAGACGAAGTTGTATATCGCGGTAATCTTCTCACTTTTACAGACATTGACTCGGATTTAAAGCCCGGACAAATTTATTATTATAAGTTTTATTCTGAAAATTGGAGCTATTATTCGGATGGAGTGGCTACTGCAGCAATTGTTTTAGATGATGTCCCTTCGGTAACGGCACAATTGGCAACTGCGGCAGGGTATTCTCAAATAAATCTTAATTGGACAAGAAACGCTAATTATCAAAATGTTATAGTAGTTGCTCGTTTGGGGAGCTTGCCAAATGAACTAACTGATGGAGTAGTTTATACTCAAGGAACTGGCGATATAAATACCGCAGCAGGTTATATTCTTTATAAAGGTTCAGGTGATTATTCGGCTACTGTCTTGAATCATACGGCTTTAAATTCCAGTACAACTTATCATTATAAATATTTTACTAATATAAGCGACTATTATTCTGCGTCAGTAAATGCAAATGCTACTACTGCTTCTATCTATCAAACCGCACAAAATGGCAACTGGACTACAGGTACTACATGGGTAGGTGGAGTTGTGCCTCCGGCAGGTTCTGCTTGTAGAATTTTACACCATGTAACAGTAAATACTACTGTTAACTCGCCTGCAGATTTGATTATTGATGCAAGTAAATCTGTTACAATTCAATCTGGCGGAGCATTGACTGTTACTTCTATTTTAAATAATTCCGGTATGTTGAAAACAGAAAACCCAACTGCAAGTATAACCTCTAACGGTACTTTAACAAATAATGCCGCAGGTTCAATTAATATGGTAGGAGCAGGAACATTAACTATTGGAAATGGCGGTGTTTTTACTAATAACGGAACTTTTACTTCCGGAGCAGGAACAGTAGTTTTTTCTGGAACAGGAACAGCTTCGGGAACTCTTAATTTCAATAATTTGAATTTAACAGGCGGAAATGTAAATCCGGGCGCAAATGCAACTTTAAATGAAATATTAACTTTGTCGGGAACAGGTAATTTAGTTACAAATTCTATAATATATTCAATTGGTTCTACTTTAAAATTTAGTCGTTCTTATACCTTGGCAGATGACAAGATATGGTATAGAAATGTAGGTTCTACGGGTTCTGCACAGGTAGGTATTCCTTATAATGTTGAAATTGACGGTGTTGCTGTAAATTATTCCGACCAATACAAAAGAGAAATGAATGGTACGATGCTTATATCAGCAGGTGCTACACTAACACTTGGAAGCACAAGTGGAAGCGACTACGGAGACTTATATCTTAGAGGAAATTTTACTAATAACGGAACTTTTACACATAATTCAAGAGGCGTAAAATTCAATGGTACAACACTTCAAACAATAGGAGGAACAACATTAACCAACTTTTCTTACATGGATATTAATAATTATGCAGGAGTTGGACTTGCAGTTAGCGTATCGGCTACAGGAAATCCTATAAATTTCACTAATGGAAAATTTATTTTAAATAATTTTAATTTTACTGCAAATGGTGGATATTCCGGAACAATTGACGCAACTAAATATTTTGTAACTAATGGAACAGGTTATTTAATTCAAAATGTTGGTACCTCGGATGTAACATTTCCTATTGGTACTTTAAATTCGTATAATCCTGCAATATTAAGAAATTCATCTACTCCAGAATTAATGTCTGTAAAAGTGCAAAATTCTATTAACAATGCAGTAAGTGACCCAACTCAAATTGTTAATGTGCAATGGACTATAAAAGAAGCAACCTCTGGAAATCAAAGTTTAACTACTAAATTTCAATGGAATGCAACAGACGAAGCAAGTGCTTTTAATTGTTCAGGAGGAATAGAAGTTGCATATTATTCTGCCGCATATGTCAATTCTGAGGCTGATACTAAACATTGTACTGATAGATATGTAACAGAAACTTTTACAAGCGCTGTAGATTTAACAGCAGGTATTCCTTTTATTGTTGCAAATAGTAATGCATTTACTGGAGGAATTGGTACAATTGCTTCTGGAAATTGGAATAATACTTCTACATGGAGTGGAGGTGCTGTACCTGTTACAGGACAATCTGTTGTAATTAATTCTTCTCATACTGTCACTTTAACTGCTGATGCCGCTGCAAAATCTATTTCCATAAATTCTGGAGGAACATTAAATTGTGATTCTTATACTCTTACCTTAGATAACGGCGGAGCTATTGCAAATACTGGAACTTTTAGTGCTGGTACGGGAACTGTTGTTTTTTCAGGTACAGGGACTATTTCTACCGGCGCTATTGTTTTCAATAATGTAACTTTAAATGGCTCGGTTAGTTTTGGTAGTAATACTACTATTAACGGAATTTTACAATTAAATACTCTCGGAACTATTAATACCAATCCTCCTATTTATGCCACAGGTTCTACTTTGAAATATAATCAAGGTGGAAATATTACTCGTTCAACCGAGTGGTTATATAATATTTCTTATGGTCAACCGGGATATCCTTCTTCGGTTCAAGTTTCTAATAATACTAATTTGAATATTGATGGAGATAACAATGATGACAATTATTATCAGACTCGCCGAATTTCAGGTGATTTAACTGTAGATGCCGGCTCAACTGTTAATTTTGGTGACATAGGAGGCGGAACATCTGAAAGTCAAATTTGTGGATTATACGTAGGTAGAAATATTTTAAATAGTGGAACTATTATTTTGTCGACTTCTTTTGGTGGAGATATGATGTTGGAAGGTAATTTGAAAAACATTGGTGCCGGAAGTATTACTTGGAATAACAGAGCCGTATTTTTTACAGGCGCTAATAACGTAAATCAAGAAATCTCTGGTGTTTCACAAATACCTTTTATTCTTTTTACTAATGGTTCTAATGCTTTATTAAACAATAATTTGATTGTCAACGGTGGAGGTACTGAATTTATAACTTTTGCCCGTCCTTCAAGTGTTAATACCGGAAGTATTAATTTGAACGGACATAATTTGACTTGCTCTGGCTCAGGAAACATAGAATTAAACAATATTGTAGGAGCAGAAATCACTGGAACAGGTAGAGTAGAAGTCTCCGGTGGAAATGGAACTTTTAGTGGTACCAATAGTGGTAGTCTTATTTTTGGCGATAATGTGACGCTTGCAATTAGCGGCGGTACAATGACATTTCCTTCTACTTTGGGAATTGTAACAATAAACGGAACTCTTGAAGTTGGCGATGGTGCAACTATTACAAATATACCAACTTATGGCGACAATTCTACTTTACATTACAAAAAATCAGGAAACTTTACTGTTAGCTCCGAATGGTCTGCCGGAACTTCTACGGCTGATAATATTCCTTTCAATGTGATAGTTGAGAAAGGAGGAACCGCAGGATACTTAAATATGAACCAAACCAGAAGTGCTTTAGGAACACTTAGAATTAAAGACGGAGGAAATTTGAATGTCGCACAAAAGACCGGACAATTAACTGTAAATAACCTTATTACAGAAACAGGAGGAACTATAATTTTAAAGACTAATTACAATTCTGACCCTACAGGTTCATTAATAACTACCACAGTTACAGCAGGTGCAGAGGGTACGATGAAAGCAGAGCGTTACTCCAGATACCTATGGAATTATTTTTCTATTCCTATACAAACAGCAAGCGAAAGCATATTCAATCCACCGAACAATCCTGATGTTGCTAATACTTTGCGATATGACGAAACTTTTAATTTATATCCTTACTTAACTTATGATTTTGCAATTAATTTTCATCCCGACTCACTAATGCGAGGTTGGGCATGGATAACTGACGGCGCAGACTTAGAAGCAGGTAAAGGTTATATTACTTACGAAGGTCATGAAAGAATTATAACTTTTTCTAATAAAATAGGAGAAGGTTTTAATACCGGCGACAAAACTATTAGTTTGACTTATACCGATAATGATACTAAAACGGAATACTCGCCGACAAATATTTGTGACGGTTGGAATTTAATAGGAAACCCATATCCTTCAGCGGTAGATGCTGATTTATTAACTTTTGTCAATACCGACAGATGTGTATATTATTGGGACGGCGCAAAATATATTTATTACTTAAATGGTTCTTCAAATCTATGGAGCGGCGGAACAAATACTGATGGAACTTCTACTGCCGATAAAATTCCGGCTATGCAGTCATTTTTTGTCCATGCGAATGCCTTAGGTGCTTCGGTTACCTTTGAAAATGCTGACCGAGTACATGCTTCTCAAAAATATTATAAAGCAGAAACAAATGAGGTGGCTACTCCTAATATTATTAGATTAAAAATCTCAAACGGCACTTTAACAGATGATTGCTTAATTCATTTCAATCAAAATGCAACTAACAGCTTTGATAGTGATTATGACGGTTTCAAACTTTTCCCTGTAGATGCTTTGTTAAATAATATTTATTCGCTTTCCGAAAACAATCGGTTATCTATTAATGGTTTGTCTTTAACTCAAATGCCAAGTATTATTCATATTGGAGTTAATTCTGAAATAGGAGATTACACGATTTCCGCAGAAACAATAACACTTGAAAATACTCATATATATTTGAAAGACAAATTAAAAAATAAGATAATTAATTTACGCGAAGAAAATTTAAACATAAATATTACTTCTGATAACGAAGTTATAGACCGTTTTGAATTGTTATTATATCAAAATGAAGCTCCAACTAAAAACGCAGATTTGCAAAATCAAACTATCACGTACGGACAAAGTGTTAATTATCAAAT
Source organism: Draconibacterium orientale (assembly GCA_020719345.1). GTDB lineage: Bacteria > Bacteroidota > Bacteroidia > Bacteroidales > DYQJ01 > DYQJ01. The sequence goes on from DYQJ01000040.1 coordinate 7,924, forward strand.
GGAAAATATTTTCACTGATGAAAATATAGAAGCGGGAGACAAATTAATGATAACTGCAAAACTATCTAATGATACTAAATTACCTAATTGGTTGGTTTTCAATTCTGAAACTTTAACTTTTACAGGCACTCCACAAAATGCAGGTAATTTATCGGTCACAGTAACTGCAACCGACAAACTTGGAGCTTCGGTTTCCGCTGATTTTCAAATAACTATAAATAAAGCAACCATAAATGTTACTACCGAAAATGTAACTAAAATCTATGGAGAAGAAAATCCTGAATTTGTGGTTAAATATGATGGTTTCGTTTTAAATCAAGATGAAAATGTATTAACAAAAAAAGCCGAAATAACTTGTAATGCAACTCAAAATAGTGACGCAGGAGAATATGACATTATTGTAAATGGCGCCGAATCAAATAATTATGACTTTAGTTATACCGATGGAAAATTAACTATAGAAAAAGCTGACTTATTTATTTCTACTCAAGACGAAACTAAAACTTACGGTGACGTAAACCCTGATTTTACTATAACTTACGATGGCTTTGTTTTAAATCAAGATGAAAATGATTTAACAAAAAAAGCCGAAATAACTTGTAATGCAACTCAAAATAGTGACGCAGGAGAATATGACATTATTGTAAATGGCGCCGAATCAAATAATTATGACTTTAATTATACTGATGGCAAATTAACTATAGAAAAAGCTGACTTATTTATTTCTACTCAAAACGAAACTAAAACCTATGGTGACGTAAACCCTGATTTTTCTATAACTTACGATGGCTTTGTTTTAAATCAAGATGAAAATGTATTAACAAAAAAAGCCGAAATAACTTGTAATG
>DYQJ01000040.1:8871-16365 GCA_020719345.1 Draconibacterium orientale
CAAATAATTATGACTTTAATTATACTGATGGCAAATTAACTATAGAAAAAGCTGATTTGTTGATTTATACAGATAACTATTCACGAAATTATGGGCAAGAAAATCCTGAATTTGTGATTAAATACGACAATTTTGTAAATAATGAAAATGCTTCAGTGCTAACAAAAATTCCTACAATTAGTTGTGACGCTAACATAAATACTTATTCAGGAGAATATCTTATTAATATCTCCGATGCCGATGCCACAAATTATAACATTATTTATAATGAAAGTCCGGCTATTTTAATTGTATTAGCGCTAGCACCGGAAGTTAAACTATTAGAAGTAAAAGATATAACTTTTAACTCGGCTTCGGTAAAATCAAATTTAATCTCTGACGGAGGCGATTATGCAACAGAAAAAGGTATTTGCTGGAGTATTAATCAAAATCCAACTATCAATGATAACACCGCACAAATAGAAAGTGAAACAGCAGAATTTAATTATGTGATAAACAACTTATTACCGAAAACGCTGTACTATTTGCGTGCTTATGCAAACAATTCTGCCGACATTGTTTATAGTAATGAAATGTATTTTTATACTACCGAAACAAATATTGTTGATTTAGATAACATTATTCTTTTATATCCTAATCCGGCTAAAGATTATGTTAAATTGATTAATGTAGAAAATACTACTATAGAAATTTATAATATCATCGGCTCATTAATAGCGACTTACTCCAATGTTACTGACTCGGAAATAACTATTAATCTGGATAAAATACAGGTCGGAACTTATTTTATTAAAATAACGGACGATAAAAATGTTATTACCAAAAAATTAGTTAAAAAATAATAAACTTTAAAATTAGATTTGACAAATTGAATGTTGTCAAATCTTTTTTTATTATTATATTTGCCAAATTGAAAATTATTTATGGAGATATAACCAATAAAATGTTTATTTATGAAGACTAAGATAATGGTAGTAGAAGATGACATAAATCTTGGATTCCTGTTAGTAGATTTTTTGGAAGCCAATAATTTTGATGTCAAGCTGTACAAAGACGGAGATACGGCGCTGAGAGGATTTGAACTATATAGTTTTGACTTTTGTATCCTCGATATAATGTTGCCCGGAATAAGTGGTTTTGAACTCGCTAATTATATACGGAAAAAAAATAAAAAAGTCCCGATAATATTTTTAACAGCGAAATCACAAAAAGAAGATATTTTGAAAGGATACGAAATCGGTGCCGACGACTATATTACGAAGCCATTTGATGAAGACCAACTCTTGTGTAAAATAAATGCCATCTTAAAACGAGTAACTACACAAGAAGACAAAAAAACAGAAATTTTTAATATAGAGTCATTTGTCTTTGACTATAAAAATCAACTGTTGAAAAATAAAAAATCGGAAAAACGGCTAACAAAAACGGAAAACGAAGTCCTCAAAATATTGTGCTTACAAAAAAACAGAATCATCAAACGAGACGACATACTAACAAAAGTATGGGGAAATAATGACTATTTTAACGGAAGAAGCTTAGACGTATTTATTACTAAATTAAGAAAATATATCAGCGAAGACCCAAATATAGCCATAGAAAACGTACCAACCGTCGGTTTTAAACTCACCACAAAAACATTGTAAATACACGCCACGCGTGTATATTGCAAGCTTAAACTTTGGCAAGTTATACTCATTTATTCTTATCTAATTATTTCGTAATTAAAACTTTGCCAAAGTTGCCGTTTATAGTATATATCTACAAAGTTATAATCAATAAATACTCATAATCACGTCTTTAAGCTTGTATATTTCATGAAACAGCGGAAGAATATCTAATCTTATATATTCCGTTTCATTCAACAATTCACAATCTATTATTTCTAATGTTGTTTTGTCTATCGTGCCTTGAATGTATTTATTTTCAAAATAATAAGCAGCTTTGTTCTCTTTAAATAAAGTTATCTCCTCGCCATCTTTGTAAAGCAAACTCGTCTCGTTTTTAAAATAAAAACCGGTAACATGATTGTCAAAACTTGATTTTGTCAAATGTATTTTTGGTTTCACTTTGTAAGGCGCCGAATTTGTAGGACAAAAAGTGTTACAATTTCCGCACTCGTTACACCAATCGGCAATATTTATTATTTGGTATTTCTGTTTGATTCGCAATATATCAGTAGTCCACACTTCTATATCTTTGTCTTCTAAGGAGACATCATAAATATCATACTTCTTTGGCTCGGTTTGATAACTAAAATTTGCCATGTTCGGACATACAGTCACACAAATATTGCATAACATATCACACTGTAAACAACGCGATGCCTCTTCTTTTGCCTCTAACTCGGTGAGAGTAGTGGTTACGGTATTAAAATTTTTGCGAGAATCTATTGGTAATTCTTCTACTTTTGTTGCAAACTTACGAGTAATACGTTTTTGTTTTAACTCTTCTGTAGACAATTCTTTTTTTGCGCTACTAAAAACGGCTTCAAAATTTCTATTCTCCTTCGCAACTATAAGCTCTGCTACTTTGCGACCATCGGCAATCGCTTTTATTGCTGTTGCTGCACCACGCATGGCATCGCCTCCAATAAAAACATTATTTATCCGAGTAAAATACAATTCGTCAGACTTTAATAACTCATTATCAACAAAATCTATATTAAGGTCTTGTCCTATAGCAGGAATTATAGTATCAAATTCCATCTCGTATTCAGAACCTTCTATTTTAATCGGCTTCGGACGACCAGACTTGTCTTTTTCGCCAAGACGCATGCGCGAGCATAATAATCCTTTTACTTTGTTATTTTCTAATATCACTTTCTCCGGAGTAGTTAATTCCAAAATTTCTATTCCCTCCTGCATAACTGCCTTTATTTCACCCAAATCGGCAGGCATCTCTTTTATTGTGCGACGGTAAATTATTTTTACGACACCGCCCTCACCCGACAAACGATAAGCAACCCTTGCCGAGTCCATAGCAGTATTCCCTCCGCCGATAATGGCTATCTTCTTCCCAAAATTAGTTATTTTATTTTCGCGTGCCTGATGCAAAAATTCAAGTGGCTCAATAACTCCAGCGGCTTCTATACCTTCTATTTTATATTTGGAAGATAACTGAGCGCCTACGGCTATAAATATATATTTATATTCTTCTCGTAAATTTTCAAATCCGGATGCGTCAATTTTGTGTCCATACAATATTTTCACACCAAGTTTTTCGGCGCGCTCTATGTCTTTATTTATTTCTGCATCTTTCAAACGAAAGGTAGGAACAGCATCGGAGAGCATGCCACCCGACTTTTGTTTTGATTCATAAACTGTTACATCAAAACCATAACTCGCTAAATAATAAGCTGCAGAAATACCGCCGGGTCCAGCTCCTATAATTGCAACTTTACAGACATTTTTTACTTGCGAAAAATGTTCATTATCTCCACGCTTTTGCTCGGCGATAAAACGTTTTATCTCTCGGATTAAAACAGAATTATCATAATTGATACGTGTGCATTTTTGCTGACAAGTATGGTCACAAATCATACCCGTAGATAGCGGAAACGGATTGTTTTGCATGATTGTCTTAAATGCCTGCTCATATTCCGAATGAGAAGTATAATACATATAATCCGGAATATTTTGATTAGTAGGACATGTAGAAATACAAGGCGCCGAAATACAATCATAAACCGACAATTCTCTATCTGTTTTTATACTTGGCTCGACAAAACCAACCTTCTGATAATAAGAGTCTTCTAAAACTTCATCAGCATATCTGTTTAAATTTTCTAATCGAGCAATACTTTGTGCTTTTATACAAGAAGTGCTTTTGGCTAAAATAAATTCATCTATACTATTAGCAGAAACCGAACTAAAATTCTTTTTTATCTCCTCAAAATATTGTAACATACGACCATAGCCACCCGGTTTTAAAATATCGCTGCAAACAGTCACCGTATCAAAACCGCATGCCAAAAGTGAAGAAATATTGAACGCATCCGCGCCTGCCGAAAACGACAAATTTAACAAACCGTCAAACTCATTTTGCAACCGTCTTGCTACATTAACAGATATTTGATGCAAAGCACGACCACTCATATACATCATCGTATTTTCACCACCAAAAATATTTTTATTATTAATACTCTCCAACGTATTGGTAAGCTTTAACCCAAAAAAGACATCTTGTTTTTTTGCTGCTGTCTGCAAATTTGTTATCAATAAAATTGCTTGTTCATATTTTAAATCGTGTTCAAAAGCCAAATCCGGAACCTCGGTTTGATAACCCGATTTTTTTAAAATCTCGCGTAAGCCATCGCCCAATAAAGTCGGATTTAATTTTATTAACGTGTTCAATTTGCGCTCATTAATCAAATACATACCTATTTTTTCTATCTCCTCCGGCGGACAGCCATGCATGGTAGAGAGAGTAATATTATTGCTGATTTGAGTCGGAATTTTTATTTGCGATATGCGAGGATATATCTTTTCTATTTCTTTTATTTTTGATAACAACTCGGACTCGCAATTATTCATTTTATCAAAAAACCACTGCACATTCGGATTTAATATACCTTCCATATTATAGCCAACACTCATGTTGAAAATTGTGCCTACATTGGCAAACCCAAACTTGTCGGAAAGAATATGAATAATTATCCACGCATTAAGATACTCATTAAAAGATTGTTGAAGTGTTAGCTCCTGCGACCACTCACAGTTATAACCCTCGTCTTGCATATCTATGCAAGGTTTGGAAACTTCTATAGTGTCAAGTGTTTGCACTGTTTTTAGCTCTATGTATCTGCCTCCCACGAGCCACGACGCAACAATATTTTGTGCTAATTGCGTGTGAGGACCAGCTGCCATACCAAGAGGAGAATCTAAAGGTTGCGAAAATTTTGCTGTCTTAAAAACATCATCCGAAGTAGGTCTAAATATATTTTTATTAGAAATATTAAATATTTCGCCGCGTGCTTCTTGTTTTAAAATCATAGCAAGAAGCTGATTTAATGGAGTAGGAAAAAATTTATCTGTGTGTTTCATGTATTTAATTATATTAATTTTTTACAAAACTACTTTTTTTTTCAAAAAAAACAAAAAAAAAAAACAAAATTATGCAATATATCATTTATTAATAAAAAATTATATTCTATTTTTGGCAAAAATTAATAATAATAACTTTTGTTTAAGATGGAAAAAATATTAGTAATTGGTGCATCAGGGCAAATAGGTAGCGAACTGACTACTGCCCTACGAAAAGTTTACGGTAATGAAAACGTCTTCGCGACCGACCTCAAACCGCCACATAAAGACGTGTTGGAATCCGGACCATTTGAAGTTCTTGACGTCCTTGATAACAAACGGCTCATACATTTTGTTATACGTCACAAAATAACACAAATTTATCTACTCGCCGCAGTGCTTTCAGGAAATGCAGAAAAACTCCCTATTCACGCATGGAACATAAATATGGAAAGTTTGTTAAATATCCTTGACCTCGCTAAAGAAGTCCGAGACATAAAACGAGTATTCTGGCCTAGCTCTATTGCAGTATTTGGTCCTACAACTCCAAGAGAGCTGACTCCACAATTAACTGTCATGGAACCTAATACCGTTTACGGAATTAGCAAACTTGCCGGAGAAAGATGGTGTGAATATTATCATATCAAATACGGAATAGACGTACGAAGTCTAAGATACCCCGGACTCATAAGCTACAAAACAGAAGCAGGAGGAGGAACAACGGACTATGCAGTAGAAATTTTTTATGACGCCATCAAAACCGGAACTTACGAATGCTTTTTAAAACAAGACACTTACTTGCCTATGATGTTCATGTCAGATGCTATACAAGCGACTATAAATCTGATGCAAGCAGATTCCTCGCAAATAAACATACGAGGAGGTTATAATGTAGGAGGAATAAGCTTCTCCCCAAGAGAGATAGCCGAACAAATAAAAAAACATATCCCTAACTTCGAGATAACTTATAAACCGGACTTCAGACAAAAAATTGCTGACTCATGGCCTAAAAGCATAGACGACTCAGTATCATATCGCGATTGGGGTTGCAAAACAAACATTTTAATAGAAGAAATGACCGAAATAATGCTAAACGGAGTAAGAGAGAAATTTAAAAAATAAAAGAAGAAAGAAGGAAAAGAATGAAGGAATGAAAAGGAATGAAAAAACTTTCATTCCTTTCATCACTTATCTTTCCCTTTTATATCAAAATTATGCGCTACGTTAATATCAACAAGATTTTGATAATAAACATGTTGATAATCTGGTTTGTCCAACTTTATACGGATAGCCAAAAGATTTATAAAAAAAAATAATAAAACCTATGAAAAATAAAAAATAATAATACCTTCGCGAGATATTTTTTATTTAACATTAAAATAAAAAAATAATGGCTAATTATTGAATAATAAATTTTTACCTTTTTACGCTAAATTGAAAAAATAAAATTTTGTAAAAATATAAATGAATAAAGAAAATATATTAAATATTATCAAACAAGGTGAAAATTCTGCTATAGAATTTAAATCAGCCGGTGTACAGCCACAAAGTATGGCGCGTGAAATTGTTGCATTTTTAAACACAACTGGAGGCATCATTATTATAGGTGTGGAAGATGACAAACAAATACCTGGAATAGATAACGAGAAATTAGAAGAATGGATTAGTTATATTGTGAGAAACAATATTATACCGGCAAGTAATGTTAAAACTTCTATTGTTGAAATAGATAATAAACAAATAGGAATTATAGAAATAGAAAAAGGCGTATTCAAACCTTATCAAACAATAGACGGAAAATATTGGATAAGAATTGGCTCGACCAACAGAATCGCAACAAAAGAAGAACTTAGCAGATTGTTTCAACAAGCAGGACTCGTGCATTTTGACGCATCACATGTAGAAAACACAAGTTATAATGATTTGAATTTAACTAAAATACATGATTATTTCAGTACCGTATATCAATTAGATTTTTTGTCGTTACAACAAAATGAACAAGAAAAAATTTTAATAAACACAGATATTTTATTTTCAAACAATAACACTATTAACAGCACCATCGGAGGATTGTTAATTTTTGGAAAACAGCCACAAAAATTTTTGCCGCAAAGCACTATTAGTTTTGCCGCATTTAGAGGTAATCAAATAACTGATGAATTGATAGATAAAAAGGAAATTAACGGTACATTACCGGAAATTATTGATAACACCGTAACTTTGATTAATTTATTATTACCGGTTGCTTCTGAAATCGTTGGAACAAAAAGAGAAGAAAAAATATTAATCCCGACAAAAGTTTTGCGAGAAACAATAGTTAATGCCATCGCACACAGAGATTATTCTATTTACGGCAGAAAAATTATGATACGATTATTTACTAATTGTTTACAAATAATATCTCCAGGCAGATTGCCTAATACGCTTACTTTAGAGAAAATAAGATATGGTAATTCGGCAATACGGAATCATT
>DYQJ01000040.1:16465-19527 GCA_020719345.1 Draconibacterium orientale
CAGTAGACATAAATAAAAGCAAAGAATTTTTACAGAACAAACAAAGAAAACGAAATACGCTTACTTTAGAGAAAATAAGATATGGTAATTCGGCAATACGGAATCATTTAATCGTTAAATTTTTAGAAAATTTGCGATATATAGATGGAATAGGACGCGGAATCCCATTGATTATAAAATACATGGCAGATAAAGTACTATTTGAAGAGGAAGGTGAATTATTTAAGGTAAATTTATTTTTTTAAAATATATAAAAAATATTTGAAATTATTAAATAAAATATTTTACCTTTGTAAGCAGAAATCTATAAATATTGAATGAATTTGAAAATTTAAAAAATGAATTTTACAGTAGACATAAATAAAAGCAAAGAATTTTTACAGAACAAACAAAGAAAACGAAAAGAATCATTAGACTTGATATACAAAAAATACACTACAGATTTTCAGAAAATTGTGGAGATGATAATAGAAAAATACAAACCGGAAAAAATATATCAATGGGGGTCATTAATTGACAAAACAAAATTTTCCGAATTTTCTGATATTGATGTTGCACTGGAAGGAATACAAGACGCCGAAACATTTTTTAACTTATTGGCAGATGCCGAAGATATGACCGAATATCCGGTAGATATAGTAGAGTTAGAAAAAATACATAGCTTACACAAAGAAATGATAATAAAAAACGGAAAATTGGTTTATGAAAGAAAATAATACGGAGATATCTATTTTAATAGCACAAGCAAAAAATACTATTGAAATAACACTGCTAAACAGAAATTTTTACAACAACTTTAAACAAAAAGAGTTTAAAACGTTGGAAAAAACAACTGTTTCGGCTATGGTTTTGTCTCAAATTATTACAGATTTTTATACTTGCGTAGAAACTTACTTGTTCAGAGTATCGCAAGTGTTTGAAAATAATTTACGAAAAGAAAAATGGCACAAAGAATTGCTCTACAAAATGGCTCTTGATATTCCAAACATCAGAATAGCTGCTATTTCAAAACAAACAATGCTTTTATTAGATGAGATATTGAGATTCAGACATTTCAGACGATATTATTTTAATTTCGATTACGATTGGGAAAAATTGGAGATGATAGAAAAAAAATACATTAACGTATATGATATATTAAATTCTGATATACAAAATTTTATTGACTTTTTAGAAAAATTAATTAGCAAAGAAGCATAAAAATATTGAAACCTTTTAAACATAGATTAAATTGAGCGACACACTAATAAAAATAGAGGGACTTTATAAAAAATTTTGCGCGAGTATAAAGCGTAGTATGGCTTACGGAACGATAGATGCTATGCGAAGTATGATAGGATTTCCATTGAAAGAGGAAAAATTGCGAAAGAACGAATTTTGGGCATTGCAAGACATTAATTTTTAATTAAAATGCAGAACATTACATCACTTATAAATACAATAAATACAACTCACAAAACATTAAAAATTTGTGTTAGTTCTGCTGTAAATGTAACTCTGACAGTACGCAATTGGTTAGTTGGTTATTATATAATTAATTACGAGCAAAATGGAAACGATAGAGCCGAATATGGAGCAAAAACATTGCAAAAATTAGCAGAAAATCTTAATTCAAAAGATGGTTTTTCATACAGAAATTTACAACTTTATCGTCAATTTTTTACCGAATATCAGAATTTATTTCCTGCTATAAAAAATTATATTTTGCAACTCGGAGCAATTGCGCAACCGCTGGTTGCACAATTGCCACAAAATATAGAAAATAATTTTATACCAGCAATTACCGAACAATATTTAACTGATAATCAAGAAAATGAAATTGCGCAATCATTGATTGCGCAATTCAAACGTAGAGATGACTTATCGTTTCCGCCCGAAAAACTGTTGTATAAACTATCATTTACACATTTTGTGCAACTATTGGGAATAAATGATGCTTTAAAACGTGCTTTTTATGAATTGGAATGTGTAAGAGGAACTTGGAATGTAAGAGAATTACAACGGCAAATAAATACTTGGTATTATGAACGTAGCGGATTATCAAAAAATAAAGAAAAACTATCGGAAATTATTAATGAAAAAACATCAAAATTAGAACCACAAGATGTAATTAATGCACCATTTGTATTTGAATTTTTGGGACTTAATACTTCGGCACTTGTAAATGAAAACGACATAGAACAAGCACTAATTGATAATTTGCAACAATTTTTATTAGAACTTGGAACAGGATTTTGTTTTGAAGCACGACAAAAAAGAATTCTAATTGGCGATGAATATTTTTTCATAGATTTAGTTTTGTATCATCGGCTCTTAAAATGTCATGTTATTATAGAATTAAAAACAGATAAATTTCAACAACATTTTATAAGTCAATTAGATACATATTTGAATTTTTATAAAGCAGAAATACAAGCACCAGATGACAATCCGCCAATAGGAATTTTACTTTGTACACACAAAAACAATACTTTAGTAAAATATGCGACAGCAAGTTTAGACAAAAAAATATTCGTTCAAAAATATATGCTCAAACTACCAAAAGCAGAAGAAATAGAACAATATATTCAAAAATTTATTAAGTGATTTTTTATTGAAGAAGAAAAATTAGATTATGTCAGACACACTAATAAAAGTAGAGGGACTTTATAAGAAGTTTTGCACGAGTTTAAAACGGAGCATGGCTTACGGAACGATAGATGCAATGCGAAGTATGATAGGGTTTCCTATAAAAGAGGAAAATTTGCGTAAAAAAGAATTTTGGGCTTTGCAAGATATTAATTTTGAACTCAAACGCGGCGAAACTCTCGGAATTATAGGACAAAACGGATGCGGAAAATCCACGCTTTTACGTTTAATCAATGGAATTTTTCCGCCCGACAGAGGTAAGATAACTATTAATGGACGAATAGGAGCGCTAATTGCAGTAGGAGCCGGCTTTCATCCGCACATGACAGGACGCGAGAACGTGTACTTGAATGGCACAATACTCGGAATGAAAACAAACGAACTAAAACGAAAATTTGACGAAATTGTTGATTTTGCCGAAATTGGAGAATTTA
>DYQJ01000270.1 GCA_020719345.1 Draconibacterium orientale
GAGTTTCGCAAAGAAAAAAGTGTAAACTACTTTTAAGCGGTTATGAAAGATGCCCAACCTTATTACCTTATTCTGTAGATTTAAAATAAGGTAATAAAGTTTTGGCATAGAGGATTTACGATTTTCTACTAAGGTTAAAAAGATAAAATTTTACATTTTTCTAAGCTTCTTTTTTCCAGTTTCCATGTAAATTGCAATAAGCTCTTGCAGTTATATTTGTTGCTTCGGTTTTGAAAAAAGCTTCTGGTTTTTCGCCTGGAGCGAGGAATTTAGTATAACTTTCTTTGTCGGTAATTAATTGTATCCACTCTATGTAATGCTCTGCTGTCATAGGATGTTCTATTGTACCAACGAAGACACGATATCCGCCTTCTATTTTTTCTACTACGGGAATGTGTTTTTCTAACGAAGCTTCTACTGTATCTTCTTCCATGTAATGCATCTTTTCTCCACAACAAACCGGATGCGCGCCTTTGTTTAAAACTTGGACTATTTGTCCACATTTCTCACACTTGTATATTTGATGTCTCTTTGTCATAATTATAAAAATTATAAGATTTATATTTTTTGTAAAGTTAATTTTATTATTGTTTCTTTTGTAAAAAATATTCTTAAAAAAACTTAAAAAGCGAATATTTTTATTGAACGAATTTTACGTCTGGCAATGTGCGTACTACATCTGATAGATTAAATTTTTCTGCGGTCTTTTCATTAACAATGAGGAACATTTTACTTGGATTCAAGAATTTTTCTTCTATTTTCACGTCATTAAATACTTGAAGCGAAAGGTTTGCGGCATCTTTAGCAACTTGATTCCATGACGAGTAATAAGAGATGAGTCCTCCTGCTTTCACTGTATTCGCTAATATACATACTGAAGGAATTTTGTTAGTAATACTTTGAATATGTTTGCTATTAGCATTTGCAATAATTGTGTCGGCACCGAGGAAGAGCCATTGAACTTGACGGTCTAACATAAATTTAGCGGCTTTGGCAAAGTCTTCGGTGTCTTGTATGTCGTATCCGATGAGTTCAATATTTCTACTTTCACAAAATGCACGTACTTCGTCGTTTTGTATATCAGATTGTAATTCACCTATTTTATATAAAATCCCCATTCGTGTCATTTCCGGACAAATTTTTAATACGGTATTTTCCATCAAATCGGCAATTGCAGGGGCATAACAGCTGGCGAAGAAATTATTATTATTACTTAAATTAGCACTTCCTAATAATTTAGGATTATATATTCCGGTGCAAATAACAGGAACAGAAGGATTTTTCAAGTACTGTACTGCTCTGACCGTAGAAGGTGAGCCGATTGACAAAATGACATCTAATTTGTCATCCACAAAATTTTTGAGGATTTCTATTGCTCGTTCTTCGCTGCTTTTGCAGTTAGCATAAATAATTTCCATATTACTGCCGTCAGTTCGGAATTTGAATCCGTGTTCTCTATAAAAATCTTCCATAGTATTGATAGCATTGATATATACTTCGTAGCTTTCCCAGTAGAAGATACCAACTCGTTTGATATTAGTAGTATATTGATTAGCTATCTCTTCGCCTCTTAGTACTCGGAGTGCGCCGTATGCAAGTGCTTCTAATTCTAATTCGCCGGGGTAAATATGGACTTTAGCAATATGACTTACTCTTTCTATTATCCAGTCGCAAAGGATTTTAGAGTTGGCAATTCCGCCGGTAAGAATAATTGCATCAACTTTGCCTTTCAAATTAGTGGCTCTTGCTCCTATCTCTTCCGCTATTTGATATGCCATAGCTTCGAAGACCAGACGATATTTTTCGCTGCCTGCTTTTACCATATTTTCTACATCGGTGGACTTATTAGTATTAAAATAAGAAACCAGTCCTCCTTTTCCAACTATCATCTTTTTCAATTCGGCTTCAGTATATTTGCCGGATAGACAAAGTTTCATGAATTTGAAAAGTGGCAAATGTCCGCTTCTCTCTGGGGTAAACGGTCCTTCATCTAAACCGTTATTTACGTTGATAGCTTTTCCGTTTCGTAAAGCTGCAACAGTTATACCTCCTCCGAGATGTGTCACAATAAGATTCATGTCTTCAAATTTCTTGTCTTGTTGTTTGGCAAAAATTCTGGAGGTTGCAAAAATATTTAATGCGTGCAAAAGACTTGCTCGTTCAATTTCTTTGTGTCCGGAGATTCGTGCAAGCGGTTCGAGGTCATCTACTGCCGGCGGGTCTACGATGAAAGCTGGCACATTGTACTCCCAACCTATGCTGTACGCTATTACGCATCCGAGATTGGAAGCATGTTGTCCTTGATATCCTTTTCTGGCATCTTCTATCATTTGTTCGTCAATATAATATACTCCGCTCGGAATTGGTTTTATTAGTCCTCCTCTTCCTACGACTGCATCAAGGTCAGATAGTCGTATATTATTTTGTTCTAAGGTATTAATTATTTCTTCTTTACGAAAAGTATATTGGTCCCATATCTGTGCATATTGTTCTAACATTTTTGTGCTGTGTCTTACGGTTGTCTCCAACAAAGATTCTTCATTTTTAAAGACACCTATTTTTGTGGAAGTGGAACCCGGATTTATTGTTAATATAATAAACTGATTTTTCATGTCCTTAATTTTTAAAATAGTTATTTTAACATTTTAATAGCTGCCACATTATCAACATAATTTTTAGCCATCTCAAAAGCGACTTTATCAGGGGCTTTGTTTTGTGATTTTGCCATTTTTAAGATATTAAGTGTCACATAATATATGTCGTTCAGTTGTTCGTCTATGCCTCTGTAGCTAAAATTGTCCAATTCTTTAGAAAATTGTATTATTTCTCCTGCATTGATTAGAAATCCGGGTACATATAAAATACCTTTGGTTTTCAAAATAGGATACACTTCTTCGGTCTCACAAATTTGATTTACGCTTCCTGTTAATATTTTACAGTTCAGCTGATTTGCAGTATTTTCATTTATCAATCCATTTACTGCACAGGAGCAGAATATATCGCATTTTTCTTTATAGATGTCTTGTGGCTTAACTACCTTAATATTAGGAACTTTATCTTGTATGACTTTTATTTTGTCATATATCAAATCAGTTATTATCACATTAGCTTTTTCTATTAGCAATCCTTGTACAAGATTGAAACCTATTTCTCCGATTCCTTGTATTACAATAGTAAGTCCTTCTAAGTTAGGTTTGTCCATGGTCTCTTTTATTGCTGCCTTCATTCCCCAAATCATTCCTTTTGCCGTAGAGATGATTTCTTTATCGGCATTGGCAATTGCTCGTTCCGACAAGCCGAGTAAATAATTTGACTCGCGTTTCACATCTAAGAGGTCAACGTAATCAATACCTGGACCTTTAGACATGAAAATTTTGCCGTACAGCTTGTTTAAAAATATGCCAAGAGTTCGGAAATACATTTCGGATTTTACTTTTTTTGGGTCGCCATACAACACAATACTTCCGCCACCAAAATTTCTTTTTAACAAAGCTGAACGATAAGTATTATAGTATGCTAATTTTAGCGCGTCTTCTACTGCCTCTAATTCTGATTTGTAATTGTACAAACGACTAGTGGCTAAAGCTGGACCTAAAACGGTATTATGAACAGCGATTATCGCCTTCAGACCAACAGATGATTCTTCAAAGAACATCACTTCATTGTTGTTCGTCTTTTCCATCAACTCAAAAATCCCCATATCTTTATGTTATTAATTTGTTGTATTAAAATTTTAATTCTACAAATATATTTTATTTTTTTATTTTTATTTAGTTTTTTCATAAAAAAAATATTACTTTGCAAAAAAAAATATTGAACCTATGAAAATAATACAAACAGCACGTCAATTAGACGATTTTATAATGATTTGCCGCCAGTCAGAACTCAAAATAGGGTTTGTTCCCACCATGGGAGCTTTGCATAAAGGACATATCACGCTGGTGGAACAGAGTATTAAAGAAAATGATATTACCATTTGCAGTATTTTTGTTAATCCCACACAGTTCAATGACCCTGAAGATTTCAAAAAATACCCTAATACATTTGAAGAAGATGCTAAGATGCTGAGAGAGATAAACTGTTCTGCTATTTTTTTCCCTGCCGTTAAAGAAATGTACCCACAAAAAGACGAACGAATATTTGACTTCGACGGACTTGACAATACAATGGAAGGGAAATTTAGACCTGGGCATTTCAACGGAGTAGCACAAATTGTCTCCAAACTTTTTGAAATGGTGAGACCAAATAATACATATTTTGGAGAAAAAGATTTTCAACAGTTGGCTATAGTAAAAAAAATAAATGAAAAATATTTAAGTCTTCTAAATATTAATGTTGTTGCTTGCCCTACTCTTAGAGAATCCAATGGACTTGCTATCAGCTCACGAAATAAACTGTTATCTGATAAAAGTAAAGATGAAGCAGGGATTATTTATAATTGCTTAAATATTGCTAAATATTTATATAAATATTTAACTGTTAATGATTTAAAAAAATATATTATTGATATTATCTCCTTGAATCCTAATATAAAATTAGAATATTTTGAAATAGTTGATTCTAATAACTTACAAATTATAGAAAATTATCAAAATATTAAGAACGCAAGAGCATGTATAGCATTAGTGATAGAAAAAGTGAGACTAATTGACAATATAGAAATTTTTTAATTTTTTTAGAATATTATGCGAAAATTTAACACCTCTGGTCCAAATATTATAGACAAACATTATA
>DYQJ01000041.1 GCA_020719345.1 Draconibacterium orientale
TGGTAGATTTTTTTATCAAAGCTCCAAGCAAGTTGTCCAAGGTTACGTGGGGAGCCCAACTCTCTTATTTCTTTTTTATTCGTGTTTTTCGGAGATATATTACCTGATTTTAAAAAATTTATAAAATAAATTTGGCGGCTCAATACATGACGCGGCGTGGATTTCGTAAAAATTTATCTATTTATTTTTTTTTACAAATTTTTATTCTTATTTTTGCCGCAATAAAAACATTTAATCCTAAAAAAATACAACAATGGATAATGAACTCAATTATATAACATTAGAAAGTAAAGAATTTTTTAGTGCATTTCTTAATTTAGCACGACATAATGCTTATCTCACACTTTCGTACATCTCGCAAATTATTTTAAATGAGAAAATTAAAGAAAATGATGAAGTCTATCTTGCTAATGCGAAAATTATTTGTGCATTGAAAGACGGTAATGAAATTATAAAGCAAAAAATAGTCAAACAAATAAGTAAATATTTTAAATTTTTACCTGCCGCAGTTTATTATGAAAAATTGAAAAGCAAGCGACAAGACGAGAATAACAATATTGACAAAAAAGAAGGGCTTGATTATCAAGATAAAAAGAAACAGCTTTCGGAACCGTCGAGATATCACGAAGTATTAGTTAATTTTTTAGAGCTATTAGATAAATACCGAAATTTTTATTCTCACCTTGGACATCCGAAAATCAATGCGTATGAAAATCACCGAGATTTGATTAAATATTTAGATGCTATTTTTGACAGCTCGGTTAGAATTTGTATACAACGATTTGATTATCAAGAAAAAGATATTAAACATTTGAGAAGATATGACGGTGCCGAAACCGATCAAACCGGAAAACGCGTTGCTAAACATAATCCTAAATTTTTTCTTAATCTTACAACAGAGCAAGACAAAGAAAATGAATTGAATACCAGACGTCTCGCTTTTTTTATTTCTTTGTTCTTAGAAAAAAAACAAGCGAACGACTTTTTAAAAAAATTGAAAGGTTTTAAAGATGCACGAACCCCAGAAAAACAATCTACTTTTGAGGTGTACACCGCAATACGAATAAAATTGCCGAAGCAAAAAAGCTATTCGGAAGAAACTAATTTGAGTATTGCAGCAGATATGATTAACGAGTTACAAAAATGTCCCGACAATCTGTATAGTTTACTAAGCGAAGAAAATAAAGACAAGTTCCGAGTAGAAATTGCCATGCGATACAATACAGACAACTACGAAGAAAATGGGTTGCTCAAACGTTTTAACGATAGATTTCCTTATTTTGCACTCAAATATTTTGATTATAAAGATAATTTCCCTATCCGTTTTCACGTAAATATGGGAAAATATTATTTCAAATTTTACAATAAAGTATTAGTCAACGGCAAGACCGAAATTCGCAAATTAGATAAAAATCTAAAAGCGTTTGGCAAAATACAAGAACTTGAAAAATTGAGACAACTAAATTGGAGTGATTTATTAAAAGAAAATCCTATTTATAAAGAAAATACCGAAAACTTTGATTTTAAAACTATTAAAGCTTCCGAATATAAACCATATATTCAAGATACCTTTCCTAATTATATTATCAAAAATCATCAAATTGGTCTGAAGTTTACTGATAATGATATTTTACCAAATATAGACGCCGAAAAAACGAAAAATCCTAAACCTGATGCATGGCTAAGTACCTATGAATTAGTGGGAATGGTATTTTATGACTATATT
Organism: Draconibacterium orientale; assembly: GCA_020719345.1. Classification (GTDB taxonomy): domain Bacteria; phylum Bacteroidota; class Bacteroidia; order Bacteroidales; family DYQJ01; genus DYQJ01. The sequence goes on from DYQJ01000041.1 coordinate 1,727, forward strand.
AATAAAAACACTGAAAAATCGGCATCAGCAGAACTGTTGAAAAATTATTATGATAAAGTTCGCAAAGTCTTTGAAGATATTAAAAATGAAACGATTAAACCTATTGTTTTTAATTTTACAACTGAAACAGACAAAAATGTAGAAGCTTTAGAGATTAAAGATGCTAAGAAACTCGTAAATGATACTATTTTAAGTTCTTATAAAATTGATATTAATGATTTACCGAAAACTTTGCAATATTTTTTGATTGGAAAATCGCCTACAAAGAATGAGAACTTCAATTCTTATGCAATTCAAAAAATCAATAAAATGCTTGAAAGTACGGAAGCGAGATTGAATAATTTGAACAGAGATTTAAAAAAGTTCGGGGACAAAGGCAATAAATACGGTAGTAAGAAATTTAAAGAAATAAAATCCGGAGTATTAGCCGACTTTTTGGCTAAAGATATGTTATTTTTCCAGCCATCACTCAATCATGGAAAAGATAAAATTACAAGTATGAACTTTCTAGTACTACAAGCTAACTTAGCGATGTATAATGAAAACAGACATCTGCTGACCGATATTTTTAAACAATGCAAGCTTATTGACTCTGAAATTGCGCATCCATTTCTATATACTTTAAATCCCGAAAAAAATTTAATGTATTACGACTTTTATAAAAGTTATCTCTGGGCAAGAAAAAAATATTTGATTAAATGTAAAAGCGAGCAAAGATTTAACAAATATTATTTTTTGCAACAAAAACGTAAAAATCTCATTGAACGGAAACAAGCAGATTTTATAGCTAAAGTCACTGATAAATATTTCTATAATGAGCCAATTAATTTACCAAGAGGTTTGTTTTGCGATGCGATTAGAGAGTTTGTTAATGTTAAAAATTCCGAAGCCTTAAAATTTGCGCTAATTGAGAATAAAAAGGTTTCTAAAACAGAAGAAGAAAAAATAGAGAATAATTTGATAAAATTTATTGTTGATATTTCTAAAAATGAACGCATTAACACCGTTTACGTCATTCAAAAGTTTTTTGATATAGTAAGAAAAGATAAAAATCAAGAGTTTTATGACTATAAACGTAGTTATAAATTTATTAACGAACTCTATGACACACGAAGACGACAAACAGACAAATTGCCAAAACTTTTTTTCTCCGTTAAAGATGAAGAGCATGAAATAGGTTTAGAAAGTTTAGTCAAACGAATAAAAAAAGACATAAATAATCTTCTTAACTTATCTGAAAGAATGCAAAACCTGAGATTCGGACAAAAAATACCGAGATACAAAGAGCCAATGTTAAAAAGTTTTAACGAATTTAAAACTAACGAGCAAGTTATAAGATTGTATAAAGTTCAAGATATGATGATGCTACTGATGTCAGAAGTTCTCTTACAAAAAAATAGTGTGAAAATTTTGCCTAATGTATTTAAACTTAAAAATATTGTTCCACCTGCGATGGTAACAACTGACAACAATCAAGACAAAAGCAACAAAGAAAAATATATTTTGAATCATCCCGTAAAATACGCTATCAACTATGACAATTTTGTATTTTCACAAGATAATCTGAAGATTAAAGACGTAAGCGATTTTATTCGTTTTTGCAACGACAGAAGAATCAAAGATTTGTTAAAATGGTATGAAATTGACTATTTTGAACAGACAAAAAAAGACACTAAAGCCAAAAAATCTAAAGCAGAAAAATGTTTGACCTATGAAGTAAATAGATTATTCTTAGAAAATGAATTTACTATTTATGAAAAAGCACGATTAGAACTTTTGAATAAGATAATGACTTTTGAAAAAATAATGTTTGATTTTTATAAAGGAGAAATGCTTATTGAGCTTTGCGACCTAAATGAAAACAAGCAAGAATCAGAAAAAATAGAATATATTGACTTTTATTTGATTCTTAATGTATTAGAAAAGAAAACAGATATTTCTAACTATAAAAATGTCATCACCGAAATACGTGAAAAATTCTTGCACAATCAGTTTCCTGAATTAGATAAACTAAAAAATCACGAGTTGTTTAAAAACATTACAACCGATTTTAATAACGATTTAAAAGAAGTTGATAAAGCCACCAAAGACTGTATTAAAAATTATAGCTTCTTTGAAAAAGAACTCGCATTCAAAACCGCTGTCTCACATAGAATAGCAAAAGCTGGCATAGAAATTTTAGATAACTTAATACACAAAATAAATATAAAAAACTAATAACCAACAATTTAAAGATTATGATTATAGAAATAGACTAAAAAAAAAGGAAAATAAGCATGACGCGAAAACCTTATTCTATAATGTAAATACAACATTATTGTTTTTTTTTTACTTAGTTGGTCTGTGGTTGCGGAGTGCTTTTTTTGAAGTGTGAACGCCACACGTTAACGTTTATTTCTTTTATCTTGTTTGTTATGCTGACCTTATTTTGAAGTGTAAGCGAAACTCTTATTTTAGAATGAAGTTAAGCTTATAAGTTGTGGAGACCTTATTTTGAAGTGTATATGCAACTTAACGTTTATATATATTCAAATAAAAAAATGTTGGGACAAACTTATTTTGAAGTGTAATCTCAACTGCTTGCCAAAGTTGACTATTTTGGCAAGCTCCATACTTAGATATTCAAATTGACTAACCGTCTATCGTTCCCCATAATTTGTTCCCGAATACAAAACTACCAAAAATTTATGAAAATTTTTTTTTTTTTTGTTATTTATAAAAATTTTTTTATATTTGGATTTCCAAAATTACAAAATTAAACTAAGTTTATGAAAAAAACATTTTTACACACTTATTTAATACTGCTTATTATACTAACAAACAGTTATTTAGCAGTTGCGCAGACTAAAATAATAGGTGAAATAGACATGACCGCGGGACAAGAAATGGCTCCGTATATTAGCTTTGACGGTAAAAAAATGATATTTGTAGTAATAGAAAATAACGTGTACAAATTTTACGAGGCAACAAAAAAAGAAGACAATACGTGGGGAACGCCTGTTGCTTTAGAAAATATTAACAATCATCAACCTACCGCAAAAATAAATGCTCCCTGTTATAATCATGATGCCAGCCGTATCTATTTTGAAGCCGAGTATGATATGTTCACATCCGGAGTAGATATATTTTACTCTGACCGAACAGCAACCGGCTGGACGAAACCACTCAATTTAGATGCTCCTATCAACTCTGGAGGATACGACGGTGAACCATCTATCTCAATAGACGAAAAAACTATATATTTCGTCAGAGAGATAACAGGAAAAAATGATATAGAACTAAAATGTAAAACTATTTTTGTCAGCAAAAAAGATGAAAACGACAAGTGGACAACCCCAGAAGAACTGCCCGAACCTATTAATCTGGCATGCGACAGAACACCACGAATTCTTGCCGACAACAAAACGCTAATATTCTCTTCTATTCGAGAAGGCGGAAAAGATGGATACGACTTTTATTTTGCTAAACAATTAACACGAAACGTCTGGCTACTACCAATACCAATAACCGCAGTAAATTCCGAATTAGATGAACTATTTCCAGCTACCGATTTTTACGCTAACAACTTAATTTACAGCATCGCCTCCGAAAAAAAGAAAACCATAGAAAGTAACTTATACACAGATACTTTTCCTAACGAGTTCAAACCCGAAAAAAACTTGCTACTCTCCGGAAAAATAACAGACCTATATACAAACAAACCTATAGAAGCTACTATAACAGTCAGACAACCACGAACAGCAGTCATTGAAAATCAAGTTGTTTCTAATAAAATAACTGGCGAATATACCCTCTTTCTGCCACACAGCAAACAATTTATTGTGGACTACGGCGGAAATAATTACTCCCACAATTTTGTCCAATTCTCCACGCAAACAATGACCGAAAACGAAACCAAATCGCAAGATATAAAACTCTACTCGGATATACATTTGAACTTAAATATCTTTGACAAAGACATATTAGAGCCACAAAAAACTAAAATTAATATCATTGACTCGGTTACTAACAAACCTATAACTGCAAATATCAAAGAAATAGACATAGGACGTCTGGATATTACATTGCCTATCGGCAAAAAATATGTATTAGAAATATCAAAACAATATTTTGATACTTATTATTTGCATTTTGACCTCAGCGGAGTAGTGCAATTTGATGAATTTGAACGAGATGTAGAGCTCACCTCGCGTAAAAAAACTATAGAGTTTATGGTAACAGATGCTAATTCTAACGAGGGAATATCGGTGGAATTTCAAATTGTCAATGTTAATACCAACGAAAAATATACTATCACCGCAAAAACAGATAAATCCGGACGTGCTTACATAGACCTCCGAGAAGGTGATGTTTATGAGATAGATATGAGTCCGCAAGGTTATACGTTTTATAATACTACATTAAACCTAAGCGAAGAACATTTTGAAACTAAGATAAATATCAAATTAGACCCGCTAACAACAGATACTAAATTTGAATTAAATAATATAAGTTTTGAAACTAACTCGGCTAACTTAAATGCAAGCAGTAATGAACAATTGGCACAAGTTATTGCATTACTCAATAAAAATCCTAATATTCAAATAGAAATATCAGCGCACACCGATGATGTTGGCTCGGATAACTACAACCTAAAACTATCAGAACGAAGAGCGCAGGCAGTAGTTAATTACTTAATTGATAACGGAATAACACTATCACGACTCGTAGCAAAAGGTTACGGCGAAACAAAACCGCTGGCAGACAATAAAACAGAAGAAAATCGTGCAAAAAATAGACGAGTAGAACTAAAAATCCTTGAATTATAAACTTTTAAATCTGAATAACATGAAAAAAATAATATTTACAGCGTTAATAATAACGATAATTTTTTTAAATATAGTATCTGCACAACGTAAATTGAAATACAAAGACGCTTACGACTTCATTTTAAAAGGAAATAATGAGAAATCTTACTCATTACTACTGGAATATCAAAAACAAGACCCCGAATTTATTAATACGTACTTCCAACTCGGAGCAATATCTTACAACTGGGCTAAAAATTATGACCCGCTAACAGACATGGAACTCGTAGAATATTTTATTTACAATACCAAACTTTTTTACGGACTCGGAGTAGGAAAATTACGAGCCGACGACAAAGATGCAAGAAAAAATAGCGACTTCTATCAGAATGAAGAATCTTTCAAAGCGATAGAGAAATTAGAATACGAAGACGTGAACGCACTCATGAATCAACGAATAGAAGATATTAAAAAACATGACACCTATGTACATCAAATTGCACAAAATTTTAATCAAAGTATTGATTATTACAATAAATGCACTAAAATTTTCATGGAGATTAATCAGGAAAATACCAAAATTAAAGATATTTACCTCGCCGCATCCACTGATTTGACCGCCAAAATACACGACATAATAACATATTATGACTCTGCAATATTCTTTTTTGAGAAATACAAGACGGACATTAAAAACTATCCTATCAAAAATTATAATCAAAATCTGGTCATCAAACAAATAGAAACATTTAGATTAGAAGGACTTACAAGCGCTAACTTCCTCGAAGAAAATATCTTAATTTGGGACTATAAATCATGGGCTACAGACCTTAAAGATGTTATTGACAAAAATATAGAAAATCTTAGAAAAGAACTGGTTAATACCAATAAAGAAATTGCTACCAAAGAAATTACCCTCGCCGCAGCAAAAGGGTATTCCGATGCGCTCACAGGTTTTGAATTAGACGAAAAATTAATCTTCCGTATAGAAAAGTTTGATTATCAATCTATTGTATCTACGCTTTTTGAATACAGAGATATTAAAGTTGATATGATTTTGCAAAATAAAAAGACTTTTAATAACTATATGGATACTATCAATTTTCTCGCACTTGAAAAAAAAGCCAAAAATCATTATATTACTCTTGATTTGTATAAAAAATCTGACTCCCTTCTTAACATTTTGCAAAACAGAGCGATAGATAAGAACATTAAAAAATACAATGACTTTTTTACCGATAATTACGCAGGTGCAACCGGAATAAAAAAATATCCGGAAAACGAAAAGAAGGCAATTAAAACGCTATTAAACACGAACTTTGATAATTTGAGAAAATCTATTCTCTTCAATAGAAAAGTTTTCCAGACTGACCAAATTTTAAAATTCAATACCGAAGAAATATACACAAGCATCAAGAAACCTGATTTTAAGACTAATACGTTGAAAAAATATTATACTTTAAAAAGTGCTGTCTCTGAAAAAGGCGAATATTATATCACCGGATATTATCAACAAGCCGCCGCTACACAAATTTTTGTCGCAAAAACAGACAAAACGAAAAATGTTTTATGGTTGAAAACAACACCTATCTCGCCCGGAAATTTTGAATACGGAAAATTATTTGCATATAATCAAAATGACATGCTCGTAGTTGCACACTCCGAAAATATTACTAAGCACAAAAATTTCATCTATAAATTTGATAATACCGGAACACAAACATACAAAATTGACATATACCAAACTAAAATGCCACAATATCTCCAATATGACGACATTAACGACAACTGTTTGATTGTGTACAAAGGAACAGATTTTAACGGATTCTATTCTAAAACAGATACGATTACCATAGAAAAAATGAATCTCGCCGACAAAAAATTGCAGTGGAAAAAAGATATTATTATTAAAGGAAATGTATTTGATATAGTAAAAATAGACACTGTTTACAATGTCTTCTGCAATTTTGCTACTTATCAAGACCAGACAGGAGCCACTAAGACAAGCAAAGCAGATATAAAAAGCGGAAGCTCTAATATAGTGATTATTCAAATAACAGACTCCGGTAATATTCTTAAATTCAAAGAGATAAACGCCACAACTGCTTTTTTTGGAATAGCAGCAATTAAAATTGACAGCGAGACGATAAATATAGTAGGATTAAAAACTGCTGAAAAAGACATTTATAACCTCAAATTAGATAATGCCGACGAAATTTATTATCAAATTATAAATGCCAAATTAGAAAATATTTATACGAACTAAATTTGAGTAAATGAAAAATACATTCCTTATAATTACTTCGTTACTTCTTTGCTACAATGTTTTTGCACAAATCAAAAACATTGGAACTCCGCCATATCTGAAAAATTATACCGTAGAAGACTACAAAGGTTCAAATCAGGTATGGACAACTGTGCAAAGCAAAACTCAAGTAATGTACTTTGGGAATAATGATGGAATCCTCGAATTTGACGGAAAAAATTGGCAAAAAATAAAAGTCAATAACAATCTGGTCACCGCACTAAATATTGATGAAACCGGGAAAATTTTTGTGGGAGGAAAAAATGAATTTGGATACTTGAAAGTGGACTCCATCGGAACTCTAAAATACGTCTCACTAATACCTTCTGTACCAAAAGACAAACTCCAAGAAGGAAATATATGGAACATATTTTTGTCGCAAAACAACGAAGTCATTTTTCACTCTTTTGAAGCTATATATGTCTTTCAAAACCAAAAATGCAATGTCATTTTAACAGACAAAATAGGACTATTTGTTAAATGCTTTATGGTTGATAATCAACTATATATACATTATAAAAACAAAGGATTAGCCATTTTAGTTAATAATGAGATAAAAATTGTGGACAATTCCGAAATATTTGCTACCGAGATGATTAAAGCAATATTCAAAATTAATGATACTTTGAATGTAGTAACTTGGTCTAAAGGAATTTTTAAACTCATTGATAAACAATTTGTTAAAACGGATACCAAAATAGATGACTATATTAAAACAAATATTGATAATGCGTATATAATTAAAAATAAGTATATTGCATTTGGAACAATAAAAGATGGAGTTCTCATAACTGACTATAATTTTAATCCTGTTCAAACTATAAATTCCGAAGCCGAATTGCAAAACAACTCTATCAGAAATATTTATCTTGACGCAAATGATAATCTCTGGCTCTGCTTAGAAAATGGAATTTCAATGGTCACTATTTTCTCCCCGTTTTCTAAATTTGACAAGAACTATGGACTCGACGACTGCCGAACTTTTGCCGCAAAAAAACAAAACGACACTCTGTTTATTGCCACTTCTAAGGGCATATTTTACAAAAAATGGCGAAGCTATGAAGATAAAATTCTCCCATCTGAAAAATTTTTGCCCATTAACAACGAACAAGGTAGTATCAAAACGTTTTATATCAACGAGGTAAACAATCAACTTTTTGCCACAAGCTCACTCGGACTGTTTATAATAAATAACTTAAATGCTAATTACATTTTAAATAATAGAGGAGTCCGAACTTTTATACAGCTAAAAAACAATCCCGATATATTAATCGGCGGCTCGGACGGACTTCTACTCTTTAAAAAAGAAAATAACCGATGGAACTTTAAGAAAAATATCGCTAATTTTAACGAATCCACCAGATTTTTAGAAGAAGACGACAACGGTTATCTTTGGATAACTAATTCTATTAAAGGAGTATTTAAAATCAAGTTAAATGAAGCAAAAGACTCTGTTGTTGAATATACAAGCTACGACTCTATCAATGGAATAAGCGGATTACCCTCACAATTAAATAATTACGTCTTTAATACCAAACTCGGAACTCTCTTTGGAACGCAGAATGGGATTTATTATTATGACAATCAAAAAAATATATTTTCTCCATTAGATATATTAAATAAGCCACGCCCTAAAAATGAAAGTGTTGTCATGATACATCAAGATTTGCAAAAAAACATCTGGTACAAGAACGAAAAAACCGACAAAGAGGGAAATATCACATGGGAACTCGGAGAGCTTATTATCACTGACTCCGGTTATTTTAACTTCAAAACACCTTTTTATAAGTACAAGAACAAAATTTTTGCATTCAACCATATTGACTCAACTACTTATTTGATAGGAGCTGAACATGGTTTTATTCACTACGACTCCAAGATAGAAAATTTTTTTAACATTAATTATACAACTTTAATACGAAAAATAGAACTTATTAACAATGATTCTATTATATTTGGGGGAAATTTTTGTGATGCACAAAATAATATTTTAACATCGCAACCCAATAAAGAAATTTTAAATATAGATTTTAATAATAACAATATTAGATTTACTTTTGTGGCTACTTTTTATGAAGAACCGGAACTTACCAGATACAAATATATTCTGGAAGGAAATAATAGCGAATGGTCGGAATGGAAAACCGAAACTGTAAAAGATTTCACCAATTTACAGCCCGGAAATTATGTCTTTAAAGTAAAAGCTGTAAATTTGTATAATATAGAAAGCCAAATCGCCGAATTTAAGTTCGCAGTTAAACCGCCATGGTACAGAACAATAGGAGCATATATACTATATTTTTTACTGCTGATATTATTTATTTATTTGATTATCAAAATCTATACCCGAAGACTTGTCAACGAAAAAATACTGCTCGAAAAAATTGTTGCCGAACGAACTTCCGAAATAAGAGCAAAAAATATAGAATTAGAAAATCAAAAAGAGGAAATTATTACACAAAGTAAGATGCTCGCCGAACAAAATAAAGAGATAAAAGAAAAAAATTCCAATATTACGGCAAGTATAGAATATGCGAAAAGAATACAACAAGCAATGCTCCCGTTTGAACAAAAAATACAAAAACATCTTAACGACTATTTTATCCTCTTCAAGCCACGCGACATCGTCAGCGGTGACTTCTACTGGTTTGCAGAAGTAGATGACAAAATAATATTCACCGCAGTAGATTGCACAGGACATGGAGTCCCGGGTGCATTCATGAGCATGATAGGTGCCGAAATTTTAACTACAATCGTAAGTAAAAACATAACAGATGCCGCAGAAATACTCGGTATGATGAACAAGTATGTCCGAAAAGCACTCAAACAAGACCAAACAAACAATCAAGACGGTATGGACATGGCATTATGTACTATTGATAAAAAAAATAATATTCTCGAATTCTCCGGCGCTAAAAACCCGCTTATTCATATTTACGACAATCAACTTACTCATTACAAAGGAGATAAACAAGGAATCGGAGGACATCAAACTTCTAAAGACGTGCAGTTTACTAAACATATTATTAACTATCAATCACCATCATTTTTCTACACTTTCTCAGATGGATATCCAGACCAATTTGGAGGCGAGAAAGCACGAAAATTTATGATTAAAAATTTGAAAGATTTATTACTTGAAATACATAATAAAGAAATGGAACAGCAAAAAGAGATTCTCAAACACACGATAGAACTCTGGATGCAGGGACACGAACAAACAGATGATATATTAATTATTGGATTTAAAATTTAACTAAATGGAGACTAAAATTATTTTTAAAATTTTTATTGTAGAAGATGACTTCATCTTCACTAATATTTTAATCGGCATTCTTGACGAACTGGTAGAAAATTATACAGATAAGAATGTGGAAATCGTCTATAAAACCTTCTACAGCGCAAAAGAAGCTGCCTACGAATTGCAAAAGAAACCAGACGTAGTCTTGCTTGATTATTATATCATGGATGACTCGTTAAAACCACTCACTGCAAAAGAATTTATCGAGGGAGCAACAACAGAAGAACGAAAAATTGACATCATTGTAGTATCCGGACAAGAAGACCAAGAACTTATAGAAGAAATTAAAAATGCCGGGATTACAGCATATCTCGGTAAAGACCCCGTCTCGCTATCTAAACTAAATGATATTATTGCTAAAATAATTGACAAAAAATTAAATGTATAAACGAAAGTGCTTAATAAAAAACTGTGGTTAATAGTCATTCTCGCTTTATTTATAGAATGTAATAAACAAGAAGAAAATATCTTCAAACAGAAAGAAGTTAAATTAGACACTTTAAATACGATAGAGATTTATAATCAATTTGAAGTCTATCTGAAACAGGACTCTGTAAATAAAATCGTAGCCGAAGCAAATGATAACTTGTTGAAATATATATTAATAACACAAAATGACTCAACAGTAACTATTGAGAACACATACTTACTTAGATTTTTGCAAGACAAAGAAGATATCCCTAAAATATATTTGCATCTTACTAATCTAAGAAATTTGTTCATCCACGGACCTTGTAACGTATATTCGCAAGACACTTTGAAATATAAAGAACTACTTATCAGGGTGCATGGTGAAATAGCCATGCTGGACCTGAAAATAAAAAACTATTTCTTCTGGTTAGAATACTGGACTGCTACAGGAGACGCTTATATATCTGGCGAAACAACTTTCTTTGAGACTTTTGTCAACGGATATGCTTACGTGCATGCACAAGATTTGAAAGCTAATTATATAAAAGTAACTCAAAAATCTACCGGCGACTATTATGTGCAGCCATTAGAGACATTAACGGTATGGTTAGAAGAAATTGGAAATATTTATTATACGGGAGAACCAACCGAAGTTAATATAGTCTGGCAAAAATCATCAGGAAAATTGATTAAATTATAAGTTCAACAGCCAAACTATTGAATATTTTTTCAAAAAAAGTATAAAATATATAGAAATTAAATTTTTTTATTTATATTTGTAATATATTTTGCTTTCTAATAAACAATAAAATGTAATGTCATGTACTTAGCACCACTTAATTACGATAGATATTTCAAAAAGGTTTTTTCTGATTTGAATATAGCAAGACGATTTTTGGAAGATTTTTTTGATATAATCATAGAAGATATTAACCCACTTGATATTCATCACAAAATAACCGATAACGAAGCCTCAGTAGAGTTTGATTTTCGTTGTAAGATAGATAATCAATTTGTGATTATAGATATGCAACAATGGTACAAATCGGATATTGTTCACCGATTTTATACTTACCATTGCGTCAACACTGCGCTGCAATTAGAAAAATTACCATTTAAAAGTATCACTTTAGAAAGTAATAAAGAACGAAAAGTAAAAGATTATAACGAGATATTGCCGGTAATAACTTTTGTGTGGATGGTAGATGATAATTTTGGATTCAAGGAGGACTATATTAGTTATACCATGACTCCGGAAATAGTATTAGAATTTATAAAAAATCATCTACTTTGGCAAAATGAAAACATTACAGAATTGTTAGCACAAAGAGAAGTTGCACTGAATCAATTATCTAACAATGCAAAAAAGTTAGATTTTTTACAAAAAAATCGTCTGGTTTATGCCTTTCAAAAAAATATTGTAAATAATAGTAAAAAGAACAACGCCGAATATCATAAATATATAGATTGGTTTGAATTAGCCGAGAAAACAAAAAATAAACAAAATCAAAAAGATGACTTTATCAAATATGAAAACGATGAAATATTTGCAGAATTGATACGCCGAATATGTAAAAATACTTTAACTATGGAAGATTATACTTATATAGATAATTATGAACATTTTAATCAACGCGTAAAACGTTATGATAAAGTTCTTTATCAAGAAGGAATAGAAAAAGGAATGGAAAAAGGAATGGAAAAAGGACGTGAAGAAGGACGTGAAGAAGGACGTGAAGAAGGTGTACAAATAGGTGTGGAAATAGGAGTAGAAAAAGGACGTGAAGAAGGTGTACAAATAGGTGTACAAATAGGAATGGAAAAAGGTATGGAGTTAGAACGCCAAAAACAAGCAGAAAAGCAACGACAAGAAAAAATAGAGATGATAAAAGAAATGATAAATGAAGGAATGTCAGATAATCAAATAACAAAACTAACAAAGGTAGATATTATAGAAATTCAGGAAATACGGAAAAATTTTATGTAATTTAATCAATATAGTTATGAAAAAAATATTTCTTACTCTCATAATTTTGTATTTGTTCAGCTTCCTAACCAACGCACAAACACAAATAATAATATATTCGCAAAACAGCGAAAATTTTTATCTATACCTTAATAATGTCAAACAAAATGACACTGCCAAAGCTAATGTGACGGTCGAAAATCTTGCTTTAACAGTATATATGCTAAAAGTAGAATTTGAAGACGTATATACCCCGGCTTTTGAAAAAAAAATATATCTAAACCCCAATGCAGTAGTTAGTTATGCCCTTAAAAAGAAAAAAAATGGAACTTATGCTCTAAGAATGGTCAGTCAAACTACGACTAATGCAGACGGCGATTTAAACTTAACGATGTGGGGGACAGGATTTTCGTTAGACCTAAACGAACTGTTAGACCCCGACAACTATTCGGACAACGGATATTATAACGGCACCAAGCCGCCTCCGTGTGTCTCTAACATAGACAGTAAAAATTTTGAAAACATACGACAAGCAATTGCTGCTAAAATCACCGACTCCGAAAAATATTCTATGGCAAAACAAGTAGCAGGTTCTAATTGTTTGAAAGCTACACAAGTGAAAGATATTATTATGCTCTTCTCGCAAGAAAAAACTAAAATAGATTTTGCCAAATATGCCTATCATCACACAAGCGACATAGCAAACTACGCTGTCGTCTTCGATGCACTTACATATTCAAGCTCAAAAGATGAATTAAATAAATATATTAATTCATTAAAATAAATATAATTTATTATGAAACTTTTTTTACACATAGGAAGATATTGTTTGCTGATGTTAAAAGTATTTGCGAAACCCGAAAAAGCATCTATTTATTATAGACAGATAATCAAAGAGATAGATAAAATAGGGTTAAATTCAATCGGCATAGTATTAATTATTTCTGTTTTTATGGGAGCAGTTATTACTTTGCAAACAGCATACAATTTTGAAAGTGCATTTGTCCCAAGATATCTCATCGGACTCGGAGCAAGAGACTCCATGCTACTGGAATTTTCATCCACGATGGTCAGCTTAATCCTCGCCGGTAAAGTTGGCTCTAATATCGCCTCTGAAATAGGAACGATGAGAGTCACCGAACAAATTGATGCTCTCGAAATAATGGGAATAAACTCGGCAGGACATTTAATTTTACCTAAAATCATTGCCGCTCTATTTTTCTTCCCTATTCTTTGTGCTATGAGCATGATAACAGGTATTGCCGGAGGTTATCTATCAGTGCTACTCACAAATGCCGTAACTCCCGGTGACTATGAATACGGAATACATATTTATTTTGTCCCGTTTTACATCATCTACGCAATGGTTAAAATTCTTATTTTCGCTTTTATCATCGCTTCTGTATCGGCGTACTTTGGGTACAACGTAAAAGGAGGAGCCATAAATGTAGGAAAAGCAAGCACGCAAGCGGTAGTTTACAGCAGTGTTCTTATTTTATTATTCAATGTTATTCTAACAGAATTACTCTTAGCAAAATGATAGAAGTTAAAAATTTGAAAAAGAAATTTGCCAGCAAACAAGTCCTGAACGGAATAAATGCAGTCTTCGACAGAGGCAAAATAAATTTAATCATCGGACAAAGCGGCTCAGGGAAAACCGTACTATTGAAAACTATCATCGGTTTATATGAAGTAGATGAAGGGGATATTTATTATGACAACAGAGTCTTTAACGGAACAAAGTCCAAATTTAAAAAACAAATTCGTAAAGAAATAGGAATGGTCTTCCAAGGCGGAGCTTTATTTGACTCTGAAACAGTAGAACAAAATGTCATGTTTCCGCTTGAAATGTTTACGGAAATGACATACGAAGAGAAACGTGAACGAGCTAACTTCTGTCTTAAAAGAGTAGAACTCGTCAATGCAAACAATTTATTCCCAAGCGAAATAAGTGGCGGAATGCAAAAAAGAGTGGCTATCGCAAGAGCTATCGCACTGAATCCTAAATATCTATTCTGTGATGAACCAAACTCTGGACTTGACCCGTTAACTTCTATTGTAATTGATAATCTGATTAAAGAAATTGCACAAGAATATAACATGACTACAATTATTAATACCCATGACATGAACTCTGTGATGGAAATAGGAGACAAAATAATTTACATATACGAAGGAAATAAGTGGTGGGAAGGAAATAACGAAGAAATATTTGACACTGATAATAAAGAACTTAACGCATTTATTTTTGCCTCCGAAAAAATGAAAAAACTAAAAAAACAAGATAATTTATGAACTTGAAAATAATTTCTCTCGCTTTTATCCTGATAATTAATCTGATAATTACAAAAACCTATGCTCAAAAAATACTTAAAAACTCAGACCATACGGTAAACAACGCTTTAAAAACCCTTAAAAATGACCCCGAACTCGCAGCAGCAGGTTTCAGCTTTTATGCCATAGATACAAAAACAGACGAAATTATTGCCGAGCATAATCAAAATCTCGTCCTTAAATCCGCTTCTACGCTTAAACTCGTTTCTTCGGCTACTTGTCTGGAACTATATGGCGCCGATTATACTTTTAATACTACAATAAAATACAACGGATATATTGACACCGCAAATAGAATTTTATATGGTAATATTATAATCAAAGGAGGAGGAGACCCTGCACTCGGCTCTCAATATTTTTATCAAACAAAAGAAAAAAAGTTTCTTTCTAAATGGACTGACGCCATAAAAAATCTCAACATTGACTCAATTACCGGAAGTATTATCGCTGATGCTGACATTTATAGCCAGCAAATTGTCCCAAGCACATGGACATGGGAAGATATGGGAAACTACTTCGGGGCAGGGGCATGCGGATTAACGGTCATGGACAATTTTTATACGATTTCTATAAAAACAGGAAAAAGCGTAGGAGATAAAACAGAAATTATTAGTACAGACCCACAAATACCGGAACTAACTTTTGATAATCAAACAATTACCTCAAATACAACTTCCGATGACTCTTTCATTTTTGGAGCGCCTTACAAATACGACCGACTTATTACCGGAGAATTGCCACTGAACAAAACTAATTTCAAAATAAAAGGTTCAATACCAGACCCTGCATGGTTTTGTGCCTATGAACTTGACAATTTTTTAAATGAAAACAACATAAAAACAAATAAAAAACCTACCACAACACGAATTATCAGAGAAGACAGCTTATTTATTGATACCAATTTCACTGAAATTATTATCACGCAATCTCCAAAACTATCTGATATAGTATATATTACTAATTTGAATAGTATAAATTTATTTGCCGAGCATTTCTTGTGTCATGCAGGAATAGCACTTATTGATAATCCACAAACAGAAAAAGCTGCACAAGCCGTAGAGAACTTCTGGAAACAAAAAGGGATGACCACAACCGGACTAAGCTTAAATGACGGAAGTGGACTCTCGCATTACAATGCTATATCTTCCAAACAGCTCGTCTTCATTCTTAATTACATGAAAAATCAAAGTACTAATTATGAAGCATTTTTTAATTCGTTGCCTATTGCAGGAAAAACCGGAACACTCGCATCTGTTTGTAAAGATACGGATGCCGAAGGAAAAATTAATGCTAAAAGCGGCTCAATTAGACACGTACGGGCTTATGCAGGTTATGCGACATCGGACTCGGGAAGAGAGATTGCTTTTGCTATGTTGCTAAACAATTTTGATTGCAGCTCTTATAAAGCAAGACAAAAATTAGAGACACTTATGCTCGCACTCGTAAAACTTAACGAATAATAACAAACTAAAAATTTAATTTTATTATGATAAAAGATTTTTTCCGAGATTATGAAATAATATTGGCTTCGCAATCGCCACGACGACAAGCGCTTTTAAAGGAAGTGGGAATAGATTTCACCGTTAAAGTTATTGAAGGAATAACTGAAAAATACCCCGAAAATTTGAGCGCAACACAAATTCCCGTATTCTTAGCAAAACAAAAAGCATCGTTTTATACCAACATTTTAAAAGATAATTCTATTTTGATTACCGCAGACACGATTGTCGTGCTAAATAATGAAGTATTGGAGAAACCCGAAAATTTTGACCACGCTGTTTATATGTTAAAAAAACTCTCTAATA
This sequence comes from Draconibacterium orientale, assembly GCA_020719345.1. Taxonomy (GTDB): domain Bacteria; phylum Bacteroidota; class Bacteroidia; order Bacteroidales; family DYQJ01; genus DYQJ01. Next base: position 18,636 of record DYQJ01000041.1, read on the forward strand.
ATAAACACGAAGTAATTACTGGAATAGCGCTCACATCACCGAAACGCCAAAAAACTTTCTTCGTCAATACCAAAGTATATTTTAAATCGCTAACAGACAAAGAAATACATTTTTATATCAATAATTACAAACCTTATGACAAAGCTGGAGCATACGGAATCCAAGAATGGATAGGTTATGTCGCTATTAAAAAAATAGTTGGCTCTTATAATAATGTCGTAGGATTACCGGTTCAAAAACTGTTTACCGAATTATGTAATTTTATAGGAAAAAAATAGATGAATAAATTTTTTACCATTTTTTTATTTATCTTTGTAGTATTAAAATTACTTATTTATCTTTGTAGAAAAAATTAAAATAACATTACCTATGAAAAAATACTGATAATAATGTTCTTGTCTGTAAACAGTTACTTTTTGTTTTCTCAAAAAAATACACCGTTAGATTCTACTATTTGGAATACAAATTTTAAATTTGCCTCCGAATTATCAAAAGAAAAAAAATTACCATTAATAATGGTTTTCAGTGGTTCGGATTGGTGCAAACCATGTATAAAATTGCGTGAACAAATATTGGTGGACACTCTTTTTTGCACATGGGCTAAAAAAAAATGCGGTCTGTATTAGTCTTGATTTTCCTCTACAAAAGAAAAATCAATTAGATGCAAAATTAAAAACTCAAAATGATTCGTTAGCCGGAATATATAACATTAATGGTGTTTTTCCGCTTCTTCTTATTCTTTCACCGGAAGGAAAAATTATGAAAACATATCTATCGAGACTTATATAAATGATATAGAAAGTATAATTTCAAAACAATAATTTTTTGATAGCGTAAAATAATGGTGACTAAACACGCTATTTATTTTAT
>DYQJ01000042.1 GCA_020719345.1 Draconibacterium orientale
CTAAAAAGCTAACTACTTTATTATAAGTGTTTTAAATATTCTCCGAAACGTTAGTCACTAATTAGTGATTAGAACTTTCTTACTTTGCGTGTTTGCACTTGCTCCGATTTAACTATCTTATTTTTAGGATATTTTATAGAATAAGATATTTTTAATTTCTCTGATGAACCTGGCTCTAATTTCAATTTCCATTTGACTTCTCCTGTTAGCGGGTCTTGTTTGATTTTAGATATTTCTATCACTTCTACTTCTATCTCGCTGTTTTGAGAAATAGGTATCTGGTCGAGAATTTCTATATCTATTGCCGAGCTGCGATTGTTTTTAGCAACGAGTTCAAAGACAAATGTTTCGGTGACTTTATTTCCGATGATTTTTTTATTACTAAACTCTTTTACTTTTGTGCGAGTGACTAAAACTTTATCATCTATTCCAAGCGAGAGGTCAAGGGTGTCTTCTACATTTCGGGTAGTAATATATGACTCTCCAATATAAGTTCCATCAAAAAATATGTTTGCGCTTCCATCCACGAGGTCAAGTTTTTCCCAACCTGTTATTTTGGCGAGTAAAAAAACATCTTTTATGAGTTTGCTGGCAGCATAATGTTCAAATTTTGCGGTGAGCTCATGTTTAGCAAGCTCTACCAGATATGGTTGATTATCCGAAGGAATAGTGTATTTTATATCTAATACAAACTCGGCATTTAAGTTCGTAATTTCTATTTCTGTGTATTCTACTTTTTCTTCTTTTTTAACTTCAGTGCTTGGTACGTACATATTTTGTGACCGTCCCTCTCCGCCTGTAATATCTAATTTTTCGTATTCGTCTTGATTAGATTGTTGTTGATAATCATTAGCTTTGTTGTAATTAGTAACTACTTCAAAATTTAAGTACCAAGGATTTTGAACCGGTTTTATAGCAGAAACATTAGGGTCTGCTGTTGACAACACAAGACTCACGTTTTTCCATTCTATATCAGTGTTATTGTAAACATTTGCGCTGTACACAAGTGAGATGGGCTTAGTTAAATCTTTAACTTTTATATCATACGCAGGAGTCCATCCGGCATCGTTTACCATGTATTGAGTTTTAAAGCTAATCGTCTGATTTTTATCACTATACACTAATACTGCAATTTGTCCATGCGGTTTAGATTTGGGATACAATAAAGCGACTTTCGCATTTAGCGTGGCTATTTCAGTTCTTTTTAATAAAGTTTTTTCGTTTATTTCGCTCAGTGCGTTAGCTATTTCTAATGTTCGTGTTCGGTAAAATTCAGCGGCAAGTTTTAAATCGGCAAAATTGACACCGTCAGTAGTGCCTCCGAAGTTCATGTTTTGTGAAAGCAATTTACTCTCGGTTTCATAAGCAGTTTTTCTGTTTAATAGTAATGTTATCTCTTTGTTTAATAGTTCTATAGAGTCAGTATATTTTTTGGTATCACCGGTTGCAGTTTTGTAATTTTGATTTATTCGGTACATTACATTCAAAATAGAGACATCATTGTCGGCGCTTACACGAATTGTTGCGGCATTTATCTTAGTGGACAACTCGTCAAATAATACTACATTTTGTCCAATTTTCAAGTTGACATCTTTTTTACTAATAACCTCCGCATTTGCGAGATAGACTTTTATCTTCTCTATGGTTGCAACTGCTGTAATCGTGTCATGCGAATTAGCAAACGTCTTTAATATCAACAATAAAAACACGCTACACAATTTTAATTTTTTCATAATACTCAATTTTTAAATTGTTGATACTTATTTTTGTTCTTTTTTATCGGTCACACTGATGCTCTTTGTTATGTCCACTGCTATATTAAGGACTTTATAGGGTTTACCATCATTTCCTAATATAGGAGCATACGCTTCCGATATCCAATATTCTTTTTTATTGACGATGACATGTTGAATCATCGTCTTAGATTTTCCGTTTTTTAAGCTCTCCCAGAGTTCGTCAAACTCGTCAAATTGAGAAGATTTAGCACTAAAGTTTCCTTGATATTTTCCGAGCATTTCATCTTCTTTTTTATCTAAGAATCTAAGGAAGTTATGATTAACTTTAATCATTTTTCCGTTCATGCTGTATTCGGCAATCATCACGATTTTATCCAATGCAGCAAAAATATTTTCATGCTCGGCTGCTTTTTTGGTTAATTCTTCTTGTGTTGCCTGCATCTCCTCCATGTTTTGACGCATTTCTTCTTCTTGCGATGACAGTTCTTCAGATTGGATTTTTAGTTCTTCTACCAAACGCGAGGTGCGAACATTTATCTGCACCGAGCCAATAGTAGAGGCAATACTAATACCTACTCGTTCAATAAAATCTATATGATGTTTTTCAAATTTATTGAAGGAGGCAATTTCTACTACAGCATAAATTTCATCATTAAATCTGAACGGAACTATCAATATGTGTCGCGGATTATTCTGACCAAGTCCGGAGGTAATATTCAAATAATCGTTTGGTATATCACTCATGTAAATAGTCTCGGACTCTTGATAACAACGTCCTACAAGTCCTACTCCTAAGTTGACTCGTTTTTGAATAATTTTTCGTCTCTCGTAAGCGTAGCTCGCTGTTAATTCAAGGAATATATCATTTTTCTTGTCATCGTTGATAATAAAAATTCCACCTTGATTGGCATTCACATACTTGACTAAGTTGCTGATAATAATATAAGAAAATTCTTCTAAGTTCTCGCTTCGTTCTCTAAGTATTTCGGTGAACTTGGCTTCTCCTTGCGTTATCCAATTCTGTATAATATCTTCTTCTTTTCGTTTTGCTTCTTCAAGTTTAGCTTTTTGCAGACTTTGTCGCATCTCCAGAAGCGCTTTACTCATCGTATCTTTTTCGCTGTTCAAATCTATTTCCGTTTCCAGGTTGCCGCATCCTATTTCAAAGGCAAAATTAGCCATTGTATTTAAGCGGTCTATCAATGAATTGACCGAGTTAGAGATGTCCCCGATTTCATCTTTTGAAATGTTTGTGATTTTAGTCTCCGAGTTTATCTCGCCTTGCGCCAGATTATTAAGCACTTCGGTTGTTTGCTCAAGTGGTTGAGTAATCCGTTTGGAAGTGTACCAAATAATAATAAACAACACAAACATACCCAAAATTCCTACTAAAATGGTTATTGCTAAGATATTAACCGAGTCTTCTTTTATATTTTCTACCGGTACTATCAAACCTACTGACCAGTAAGTGTTAAAATTTCCGATGTCTATGGGTTGAAAAGTGACATAACATTCTTTTTCGCTGTTGGAATCGGTATAAAAAAAAGATACCGTTTTTCCCTCTTGAATTTCGGTAATAATGTTATGACGTGCTACTTCGTCTTGAAAATAATTCTCTAACTTAGTATTGATATAGTTAGCATCTTCAAAAGTGACAAAATTTCCTTCGTTAGAGATGAGGAAGGCATTAGAATTTTTATACGGCTTAATATTTTCTACTTCATCATTAAGTCTTTCCAATGCTATATCAGCGGCGACCATTCCTTTGAAACCGTTTTTAATTATCGGTATAACAATACTTGAAATCAATATTTTATCTTCTTCAAGTCCCGAATAAGAGTCAAAATACGGATTTGTGATGGCGCTCTTCCCTTCTATCTTAAATTTATAATATAATTTGTTCAAATCATCGCCGTCCATGTTCATAGAGTCTCGCATGATTTTTATGGCGCCATTCTCCCACATGAAGACATATCGGATTCTGCCATACGGCTTTATATATCCGGTATCTAATGCAGAGAGCTCCCATTGAGGACCGATGGCTGTGAACTGCGGACAGGTACGTAAAATATTAGAAAATATTTCTTGCACCATGACCTCGCGCTGCTCCGAGTCTATCTTGTCAAAATTATGAACCGTTCGCTCTATCGTTTTTACTATTTCAACATCATTATTCAATATTTGCTCTATATAAAGTGCGGACTTCTGAGCAACATCATTGATATGATAAATCGCCCCATCCATAACCGAGCTATTTATCTTATAAACTAAATAACTATAAGATAAAATAAAAACCAACAACGTAGTAGATAATATGTAGATTAATAATTTATTACGGACTTTTAATACCATCTGATTATTTTTTATATTTATGAACTGACAAATATAATACCTAAATAAAATACAAATATATTATTTTAATTAATTTTTCAATTTATATTTTAATATTTTTTTTATTTTTGCAAAGAAAAAAATAGTTTAATAACAAATAAAACAAGATATGATGAAAAAAATAGTAGCACTGATATTTGTTTGTTTGCCGATTCTTATTAGCGCACAAAATCAAAATCCTTCTAATCTCAAATTTAAAAAAATAGAGACCCGAAATTTTGAAATAATATACGAGTCTTCTATAGAAAACACTGCAAAAGAAATAGCAACTAAGTTGGAACGCCAATATCCATTAAATTCTAAACGGCTGAAGACTATGCCTCCAAAAATATCTATGGTCGTTTATAATCAATCTGTTACATCAAACGCTTATGCAAATATATCTCCACGAAAAATGGGCTGGTACATTACTCCGATGCAAAGCAGCGCTCTCGGAATTACTAATTGGTTCTCGACTCTGTCCATCCACGAGTATAGTCATGTCATTCAATATGACAAATTTAAAACCAATCTGACAAAAATAGGCGCAATATTTTTTGGCGATTACGGACATTCCGCATTAATGTACGCGGTACCGCAATGGTTCTACGAAGGCGATGCCGTTTATTCGGAAACGATACTTACAAACAACGGAAGAGGAAGAATCGCAAGCTTTGGAATGATGGAACGTTGTATATTAATGACCGAGCAAAAATTTAGCTATAATAAAGCTTATTTACGTTCTTACAAACATTATTATCCAAATCATTACTATCTGGGATACAATATGGTTACTCATGTTTATAGAAATTACGAGGAAGATACATGGTCAAATATAATCTCCCGTTCTACAATATTCTCGTACTGGCCCTTTTCATTCTCCCGAAGTATGAAAAGAAAAACCGGATATAATGTTGTCGGAACTTATAAAAATACGATGTCCGAACTAAAAAAATTATATTACGAGCAAACAATTGGACAAATATACACTGATGCAAAAAAGATTAATCCCGAAGCTAAGATATGGAAAAATTATAGTGACTATGGTTTTTGCGCCGCCGATACGATAGTTGCCATAAAATACGGTTTAAATGATGCTAATCAATTAGTCTATTTAACATTATCCGGACAAGAAGAAAGTATCAAACAAGTAGATGCCGAGTTCATCTCCGTTAATAAACACAAAGTTATATGGGCTTCAGAGGTACCCGATTTACGATGGGGAGAACAAAGTTTTTCTAATATAGCAATGTTAGATTTGAACTCTAATAAAATTTCGTATCTCACTACAGAGACAAAATTTTTCGCCCCCGAATTTTCACATGATGGACAAAAAATTGCCGTAGTAGAATTTAACACAAAATTAGAATGTTCGCTAATTATATTAGATGCTAAAAACGGCGCCGAACTCAAACGTATCGTCAGTCCTAACAATGACTTCATCAGAATTCCGAAATGGTCAGAAGACGACAAAAAAATAACTTATTGCGCTCTCGCCGAAAACGGACAAGCAATTACAATATTAGATTTGGAAACCGAAGAAATTACTAATTTAATCCCATACAGCTGGGAAAATTTTAGCAATCCGGTGTTTTGGAATAATTATATTATATACAACTCTGATTACTCAGGAGTTAGCAATATTTATGCTATCAATACCGACACTAATCAGAGATATCAAATAACCTCAAGACCTTATGGGGCTTACAATCCTAAAATATCTTTAGACAACAAAAATCTGATTTTTAAAGACTATGACGCAAAAGGTTTTGACTTATCCATAATTCCACTTGACCCGACAACTTGGAAAAAGATAGAAGACGTGGAAATACGAAAAGTAGAATATTTTGCAACAGACGAAAATCGTTACAAAATGAAAAATATTTACGACCCCGAAGACCCTGAGACAAAAGACAGTGAACTCAAAAATTATAATATCAGCAATTATAAAGAAATAAACAATATTATCAATATCCATAGCTGGGGTATTATGGGCGGCGAAACAACTCAAGATATAGCTTTTAACATCTTTTCTAATAATATGTTAAATACTTTAATCTTAAATGCCGGAATTAATTTTCATCCCATAATTTCTTCTTATTTTGGATTCTTTAACGCAAGCTATCAAAAATATTTTGCCGCGATAAATCTATCCGTACAAAGCGGAAAACATGCTCACTACTACGACAAAAATCTTGTAACTCAAATAGACAGCATAGATACATGGAAACAAGACAATATATCCGCCGGAATTTCTGTGCCATTAAATTTTTCGCGCGGCGTTTACTCGCGTTATTTCAATATAAAGACTAACTTCGGGTACACAGCAGTTAAAGACCGAGACATGCGATTTGTTAATTTTAATTTGCCGGAGACAGAAATCAATGATGGAAGCTTTATTGATTTTAATTATGCAATGTCGTTTAATAATATCAAATCTATTTCCTCGCGTGCAGTGGGAACACGAATGGGACAAAATTTTGAGGTTTCGTTTTCGCACACGCCTATCAAACAGACCTTTAACGCCAAACAATTATATCTTGCCTCTACGCTTTATTTTCCAGGACTGCTGAAAAATCATAATATTAAAATAAATATAGCGTACGAAAATCAAATACAGCTTAGTGCCGAAAATATTTACGAGACTTATTATTATGTCTCTAAAATAGGAACGATAAGGTCTTACGGCTTGGGAACTTATGCTAACTCGTTCAAAACCACCATAGATTACAAGATGCCGTTATGCTATCCCGATTTCTCCATTGGAGCTTTATTGCACATCAAACGAATTAAGATGCTCGGATTTTACGACCTCTTTATTGTAAATGATTTTAATAAAACCGCCGACTTCTCCTCCTGCGGAGGACAATTATTGTTTGATGTTTGTTTTTTGAGACTACCAATAGAAATTGAACTCGGCATAGAAGCTGCTTATAATTTATACGACTCTAAAATTTATTACGCGCCGGTGGTCTTTGGTATAAGCTTTTAGATGAGTTAGTGAAAAATTAATAATGAAAATCTTAATATAAAAATGCAAAAAGAGAAATATGCGTTAATTTTGGTTCATGGTAAAGTGCAAGGAGTTGGATACCGAAAATTTGTTCTTAATAAAGCTAAATATTGTAACATTACAGGTTATGTTAAAAACTTAGAAAACGGAATAGTAGAAGTAGTTGCCGAAGGAACGAACTTAGATATGGACAACTTTATTAGATTCCTGAGAATCGGAAGCGCATTCTCTCACGTCATTGGTCTGGAAATCCTTGCCAAAATACATGCAGAATACGATAATTTTAGAATTATTTATTAACTAAATAAAAATAATTATGCTTTACAAAACTTATTGCCAAACCAAAATAGGACACATAGAAATTACTACTTCCGAAGATAGTATAACAAATATTTCTTTTTTAGATAATTACAAAATAGATGAAAATATTGTGACAAAAAATATTGACGAACCCGAAATTTTAATAACTGCAAAAAAACAGATAACCGAATATTTTTTGAAACAACGAACCGACTTTGACCTGAAACTAAAATTACAAGGAACAGATTTTCAAAACTCGGTGTGGAACGAACTACTAAAAATCCCTTATGGACAAACAATCAGCTACTTACAACTCGCACAAAGAATAGGAAACCAAAAAGCTTCTCGCGCCGTAGCAAATGCTAATTCTAAAAATAAAATCCCTATAATTATACCTTGCCACAGAGTCATCGGAAGTAACGGAAAATTAGTTGGTTACGCATCCGGAATAGATAGAAAGCAATTTCTTTTAAACTTAGAAACAAATATTTTGCATTAACAATTAAATTTACATAAATGAACTACAATTTTGAACAAGGAGAAATATTATTTTTCAACAAACCATTAGATTGGACAAGCTTTGATTTGGTAAACAAAATAAAAGTCTTAATTACTAAACGATTAAAGCTAAAAGCGAAGGTCGGACATGCCGGAACACTTGACCCACTCGCATCGGGACTGGTAATAGTCTGTACAGGAAACAAAACTAAGGAAATAAATCAATTTCTTGAAATGGACAAAGAATATGTAGCGACAATACAACTTGGCGCCACAACTCCATCTTTTGATTTGGAGACAGAAATAGATGCAACATTTCCTACTGACCACTTGAATATAAACATAATACACCAATGTTTGCAAAAATTTTTAGGAACACAACAGCAAACAGCACCTACCTTCTCCGCAAAAAAAGTCAACGGAAAGCCGGCATATTTGAAGGCACGAAAAGGTATTAATGTAGAAATAAAACCTTCTACAATCACTATTAAAAATATTGAACTCATGGACTTTACAGATAATAAACTAAAAATAAAAGTTATATGCAGCAAAGGGACTTATATACGAGCATTAGCACGCGACTTAGGACTCGCTTTGAACACCGGCGGATATTTAGCCGAACTCACCCGAACACAAATTGGCACTCACAAATTGGAGAACGCTATTGAAATAACTGACTTTGAAAAAACTATAAATTTATTTATTGAAAAATAATCTGTATAAAATATGAAAATTGAAAAAATTAAAATATATTTGTAAAAATATTAATTAAATATTATTTTTTGTATGCTGAAGTTTTTATTATTCCCTTTATTTTTCAACTCTATTTTGATATACAATAGCTTAAAGATAAAAAGCTTAAATTATAATGTCAAAGATACAGTAGACTACAAGATAGTACTAATTGGTGACTCCAATGCTGCAGATAAGATAAATGTAGCAAGCATATTAAATAATCAAAATAATATAGCAGTTTACCACGAAGCCATAAAAAATAGAACTATAGCCGAATTAGAGTATCTACTTGAAAATGACGCAAATTTAATCTCTGCCATTCAACATTCCACGCATGTCATCGTCTTTTTTGGTGCCGATGACACCGAAAATACTATCAACAGAGGGATAGATAATATTTTTAAACTTATTAATAACAAAAATAAAAATGCCGGTATCATCGCTATAGATTTGCCTATATCCGGAAATAGTAAAACTACAATACAACGCGAAATAATTAATAATCAAATAGCTGCCTCAAAAAAAATGCTATTATATCATTATAAAACAAACACCGAAATTATAAAACCCGTTTACAACGCAGATTTAACGCTCTCAGAAAAAAATATTTATGAAATTGCTAAATATTTAGCCCTGAATATTTTTGAGATACCAAATGCCGACTTCTCAGATAATTATAAAAAATGTTATACTAATACGCATAGCAATATTTTCTGCGAACTACCTATTAACGAGATGCAAAAAATAAGTATAGACAACAACATGGGATTTCCTTTTTTTGAATCAAAAAAAGTAAATACTGAAATCACAGAAAACGTAGTACTTGACCCTAATCTTGAAATGTACAAGATATATGATACCGAAACCGAAAAAATTGAAAATGTTTATATCTTAAAAACAGATAATAATAAAAATTTATTAGAAATAAAAGACAAAACCGGAGAAACAGAAGTATATTATTTGCATCAAGTCTTCTTTGATAACAAATGGACTGACATATATTTTCCTATAATAGAAAAATATCAGGACGAATACATACTTTTTAAAGACGGTTACAACCTGAACAAAAAAATATTGTTTCCACGTTTTAACGACCCTACTAAAAATCAAAAATGCGAACTTAAATTAGCAAAAAACATTTATTATAAAATAATAGCTGGAATGAATATCCCCATAGACAGCTCCGAAAATTATGTATATGATAAAGTTTGTGAATGGGAAAATTACATTGCTACTCTTGAAATGGATGAACAATTAAAATGGCTGTATTGGAAATCTGTATTTATCAACGGGATATATTATAAAAACAATCCTTTCTCTATTTCTATCTCCGAAGAAATGAAAGACTTTTCGCAAAATATTTACTACACCGAAGCGTATGACAGTCTCGGAACTACAAAATATACAAAAAACAGCTTAAAAGTAGGAATAACTCCACTGCCGGACATCTTGATAATGTACGCAATGTTGTATTCATCTTTTGAAATAGAAAAACAATTTCCCGAATTATTTCCCGCATACATTATGAACCTCGTAAAACTCTCTTTAGGAAATAATGAAACAAAGCAAGTTTTTGGAATACAAACAGATAACGGTGTAATTCCTATACTTGGAGCCGTCAATAAAGAAGATGCCGGCGGATTACAGCTCAACTATTCTACCGCAGAATATTTATGCAAATTGAATCCCGAATTTTACGCACAATTTTTTAAGCTAAATACAAAAGAACGCAAAATAATATTTCACTCATGGCTCAGCGAACAAATGATGTACACATATACCATCGCAATGTCTAAAGTCCCAAATGGGTTTGCAACAGACGTAGATTTTGCTCAAATCGCCCTCAAAGCATCTGCATGGCACAGAAGTAAGCTCTCCGAAAAACACCGATACGTACAGAGCTTAAAAATTAATCTGATTTTATACGACAAATTCTTCTCCCAATTTATTCCAAAAGACGAGCAAATAACTGAAATAATAGCCGAAGTTATACGAACAAAATTGCAACGAGAACATGCAGGAAAATACATCAGATATGACGAGTTTCAATTAGTAGAAAAAGTGGTAGTAAATAATAAAGATGTCCTTGCAACCACATATCCGTCTGAACTCGCCGAACTCACAAAAAAATTAGTCATAGATTTGACCGGATTCAAAGAAAATTTCTCGTCTAATGTAATTATTGAGCCACAATATTGCGAAGAAGTCACTGATATAGAAAATACCGTCCTCTTTGTAGACAAAGATGGACATGTATTATATACATTCAAAAAAAATGAAACTCTCTATCAATTAGGACAAAACAGAATCCGTAAATGGGTAAACTACCACAACACCGTAGTAGAAGACTATCAAAAAGGCAAAAAATTTATAATCTCCGCCGAAAGTAAACAAAATATCATCATACTGAACGCAAAGTTCTTATATGAAGAGCTCCCTGCCGAACTCCATGAACAATACTCCAAACAACAATATGAAATAATGAGAGACTCCATTGATTATGAATATTTTATCTTCCGTGAATTTCAAAAAATGGGATACGAAATAAAAGTCCGAGTAGGAGACTATAAAGAAATGAAAAAAGATATACATGAATTAAAAGACAGCTTCTTCTTTGGAAGTCTAACATCGCCACAATACAAAAATGAACTACTAAAACTCAACTCTAAATACCGATTTGTTTACAAAGACGATGTCTTTTTTGTGCCACCAACAGACTTTTTATACTTAAAACAAAAAAACAACTTCTTTATTCTCAACCTCTATCTAAATTCTATAATTGAAAAAGCTAAAATTGAAGGAGAGGTAATATTTATGCAAGATATAATAAATAATATACAAAAAAACAATTAATATGCAAGAAATAGACGAACAAGATTATTTTTTAGAAGACGAAATATTAGAAGATATCGCAGACCCCACACAAGACCCAATGTATGAGCATCACCGTTTTGTCATCCACAAAGGACAAAAAGTAACGCGAATAGATAAATATCTGGCTAATCACATAGAGGGAATCTCGCGAAGTAAAATCCAAGACGCCGCAGAAGCTAATTGTATTTTTGTTAATGACACACCCGTAAAGTCTAATTATCGTGTCAAACCATTAGACATCATCGTAATTAAAATGTCCAAACCGCCACGTGACATAGAAATAATTCCCGAAAATATAAATATTAATGTTGTTTACGAAGACGACCAACTTATTGTCGTTAATAAACACGCTGATATAGTGGTGCATCCATCATTCGGACATTATACAGGAACGCTTGTAAACGCATTGGCATACCACATCAAAGACTCCGAACTGTTCAAACCCGGAGACATAAGACCCGGACTCGTTCACCGAATAGATAGAAATACTACCGGACTAATAGTCATCGCTAAAACAGAATTTGCTAAAATACATCTCGCCAAACAATTTTTCCTTCACACAACAAAACGAAAATATGTAGCATTAGTTTGGGGAAATTTTAACGAACCCGAAGGAACTATCACTGCAAATGTCGGAAGAAATCCGAAAAACAGAAAAAATATGTACGTATTTCCCAACAACGACCAAGGTAAACATGCGGTAACACATTATAAAGTAATAGAAAACTTTGGATATACTACATTAGTAGAGTGTGTATTAGAAACAGGACGAACTCATCAAATACGAGTTCACATGAAATACGCCGGACACACTTTATTCAACGACTCCGAATATGATGGAAATCATATATTAAAAGGAACTACATTTACTAAATACAAACAATTTGTAGAAAATTGCTTTGAGATAATACCCAGACAAGCACTACACGCTAAAACGCTCGGATTTATACATCCTACCAAAAACATAGAAATGATATTTGAAACCGAATTACCAACAGATATGCTAACTGTAATTGAAAAGTGGAGAAATTATGCTGCAGGAAGATTAATATAATAAACTGTTATGAAAAATAAAATATTTACCATCTTATTATTTATGTTTATAGTACAATTCTCTTTCGCACAACAAATTAGCACCGTGCAAGAAGAAGAAATAAAAAAATATGTCGCGCTTTTGGAAACCGCTAAAACGCAAAACAACAACAATCAGACGCTCAAATATTTGACCCAGATAGGACAAATTTATTACAACGCCAATGTTGCAGATAAAGCGCTTTTATATTTTAAAGAAGCATTACCCATAAGCGAAATATTGAAAAATAAAAATGCCATGATGTCATTAAATAACTTCATCGGAATTTTGTTGGAAGAAACAGAAAACTACAGCGAAGCTGAAAAATATTATCAAACAAGTCTCAGCAATGCTATAGCGACCAAACATAAAGAAAGTATGGTAAATGCTTATTTGAAACTATCACTTAATCAATATTATCAGAAAAAATATAATGAAGCTATTATTAATTTAAAAGAAACCGAAATACTCGCATTAGAACTCAACAGCACCCCCATGTTGAAAAAAATTTACGGCAGAATGGCAGAATGTTACTTAGAAATGGGTAACTCGACTGAATATGCACGACTTTTTACACTATCTTCAAATCTCATGTCAAAAGAAAAAGAAGAACTAGAAGCACTGGCGAATGAAGAAAAAGCTAATGCCGAAAAAAAATCTTTAGAACTGCAATTGCAAGAAGTAACAATGAATAAACTCAAAGACTCTATGGGAGTAATTGAAATACAAAACCAAAAAAATAAAGCAGAAATTGAACTACTCGAAAACCAGAAAAAAATTATTGAACTCGAAAACCAAAAAAAAGAAGCAGAAGTTAAAGAGCAAAATGAAAAATTAAAGAAAAACAGACTCATTTTTATCTTCTTCCTCTCCGGTTTCCTCTTAATGATTATATTTATTGGTATCGTCCTAAAATTTCTTAACGACAAACGAAAAGCTAATGCCAAATTAGAACTCATGAACCAAGAACTTAATCTCAAAAATTTACATATATTATATAAAAATAACGAATTAGAAGATAAAAATAAAAAAATAGAAACACAAAACGCCGAACTGCAACAACGCAAAAAAGAAATTGAGTATCAACGAGACCTATTAGAACAAAAAAACCTGCAAATAACTGAAAGTATTAATTATGCCTCTAAAATACAACGAGCTATTTTACCCTCACAAAAAGCTATCCTTACAAGCTTTACGGATGCATTTATTTTCTACAGACCACGAGACATCGTCAGCGGAGACTTCTATTGGTACAATAAACAAAAAGATTATAAATTTGTTGCCGCAGTAGATTGCACAGGACATAGTGTGCCTGGTGCGTTCATGTCGATGATAGGAAATACGCTACTTAATGAAATTATTAATGAAAAGAAAATATTAGACCCTGCACAAATATTGACTAAGTTACATGAAGGAGTAGTCATAACTCTGCACAGCCAAGAAAGTGAAGACGAAAAAACAGATGACGGAATGGATATAACGCTTTGCAGATACGAAAAATCTACCAATGAAGTTTGTATAGCCGCAGCTAATCATGTCATTTTCAAATTCGACGAAAACGAAAGCGAAATAATACAAGGAGATATATTCTCTATCGGACACACTGCTAAAGATATAAAAGTTAATTTCAACAATTACTCTTTTATTGCTACCGACAAAACATCAATTTACCTTTTCTCTGACGGATTTCCAGACCAATTTGGGGGACCAAAAGGCAGAAAATTTATGACCGAGCAACTTTTTAATTTAATCAAAGAGATTCAAGACAAAGAGATGGCAGAACAATATGATATTATAGAAGATAAATTTGAAAAATGGCGAGGAAGCAGAAGACAAATTGACGACATTTTAATCATCGGTATTAAATTTTAAATTCTTTTAGATATGCAAAAAAGAAATACTATTTTAAATATTATAAAAAACTTCATTAGAATATTGCTCTCTGTACTTATATCTTTGTATATCATGGGTTTATACAATTTAGAAACGTTTAGCAGAATAATGTTATTTTTCTTGATTTATATCTTGATTTCTATAATATTAGAACCTATTTTTAAAAAACTTAAAAAATAAATTCAAATTGCATGTTTCATAACCGCTTAAAAGTAGTTTACACTTTTTTCTTTGCGAAACTTTGCGAGAAATTGATAATCAAATATTTCACGCAAAGTTTCGCAAATAAGTGTAACCTAATAAATGAAACATGCCCAAATAATAAGAATAAAAGTTAAAATTATACCCGTTTTGAATATATTTTGCGTACCATCAGTTTTTAATTAATTTAAGCAGTTCGTCTGCCGATATTTTTCCGCTTATATCTGCTCCGTCGAGTAGACTGTCTGCGAGGTCACGCTTGTTTTGGTGCAGCTTGATTATCTTTTCTTCTATTGTATTTTGCGTGATAAGTTTATAAATGGTAACTGGTTTTTGCTGTCCCATTCGGTGCGCGCGGTCAGATGCTTGGTCTTCTATTGCGGGATTCCACCATGGGTCAAGATGTATTACATAGTCTGCGGCTGTCAGATTAAGTCCTAATCCACCGGCTTTTAGACTAATCAAAAATAGGTCTCCTCCTCCTGCTTGGAATGTAGCAATATTTTTTTCGCGTTCTTTTAAGGGCGTGCTTCCATCAAGATATTGATAAACAATTTGTTTTTTCTCCAGCAGTTTACGAATGATGTCTAAGTGTCCAATGAATTGACTAAATACCAGAGCTTTATGTTTATTTTCTATTAGTTCGTCAACAATTTCTTCGAAGGCGGCTAATTTAGCGCTGTCCAATTCAATATCCGGTGTTACAAGTGACGGGTTACAACATGCTCGTCTGAGCTTTGTAATTTCTGCCAAAATTTGGAATTTCTTTTGTTCCATTGTACCTTCTGTATTTTCAATTTTTTCCAGTGCTTGTCGTCTTAGCGCTTCATAAAAAGCCATTTCTTCTTTGCTAAGTTCTACATTAATAGTTATCTCCGTTTTTTCAGGGAGTTCGTCTAGTACTTGCGTTTTATTTCGTCTGAGAATAAAAGGTTGGATTAATTTTTTCAATTGATTTCGTTTGATGACGTCTTTGTTTTTTTCTATCGGGACAGCATATTTGTCATTAAAATGTTTTAAGCTTCCGAGAAGTCCCGGATTAATAAAATTAAATAAGCTCCACAGTTCGCCGAGATGGTTTTGAATCGGTGTCCCTGTTGTAATTAATCTAAAATTGGCATTCAATTCTAAGACTGCTTGTGAACGTTTAGCAAAAGCATTTTTAATAGCTTGTGCCTCGTCAAGGATAACAGTATTCCATTTAATACTTGTAAAATCTTTAATATTAGACTGTAACAGACCGTATGTAGTAATGAGGATTATTTGTTGATTTAAGTTCAACAAAATATCTTGTTGATTTAAATTAGCCAAAATATCTCGCTGGTCGGCGTAAAAAATAGGTGTTAGCGTTGGTGCAAATTTGTTAATTTCTTTTACCCAATTATTACAGACCGATGCCGGTGCGATGACCAGAGCATGTCCATCTTTTGCTCGTTCTATGAGTAATGCTATTGCTTGAATTGTTTTTCCTAATCCCATGTCGTCGGCAAGACAAGCTCCTATTCCCCATTTTGACAGTCTGTATAACCAGTTGTAACCGTCTATTTGATAAGGTCTTAACTCGGCTTCTAATGTGTCCGGTATTTTAGGTTTTATTTTTAATGTCGTCTTAATATTTTTAATAGTTTCTTTCCATTTTTTGTCGGCTTTCACCTCAAACTCGTCGAAGATATCTTTAACCGCAAAAGCAAAAAGGTTATTTATTTTAAGCTCGCCGTCTTTGGAATGCTCCATAAAAGCGTTCATTTCATCTAATCGTTTCCTAAATTCTTTGGTCAGCGCTATAAAGTCACCGTTTCCGAGTGGGATGAAGTTTGTTTTATTTTCTTCTAATAGCTCCAACAATTCTCTGATGTCCATCACTTGTTTTTCGTCTACGGTTAGATTTCCGTTTATGGCGAACCATTCGGAGGCGCTATTTATACTCATATTTAAGTTCTTAAAAGAGAATCTATGTTTAATTCTCATTTTCTCTCCTTCGGGCCATTCTACAACGATTTTATTTTTAGCTTCTTCTAATTCTAATAAGAATTGCAGACATTCTTCGGGTTGCTCAAAAGCCCATACATTATTGATATCTTCCATTTGTGAAAGCGAAGGACAGCTGCTAATAAAGTCATTACAAATATTAATTTCTGCGTCCAGGTCTCTTATTGCTTGGACTTTTTTCCCTTCTAATTGCGTGAAAATAATTTTACCACCCGCTCCTGGTCTAAAATATGGCGGTTTGGTAGTAAAAGGTTTGACAAAAAACTCTATTTTTAGCCCTTCTCCTTGTTGAAATAGATGTAAATAGGTTTGCGAATTAGCCTTAATAGAAGGAATGTTGCTGTTTAATAATTTATCGGCATGCACCGTAACGATGGAGCTCATTACATTGATGGCATTTTGTAATTTTTCTTGTCCGCGTTCGGGTACAATAACTTTATTTTTCCCGAATGTTATTTTCAATAATACTAACTCTTGAGTAATTTCTATGAGTCGGAATCTATTAGCCGTTTCTTTAATAATTTTAATTCCTTTTTCTTTAAATTCCTCATTAAAAGAGATTTCAAACTTATTACCAACTTTATTAACAGAGATTTCGGGTTGTCCTTTAATTAGTTCTATATTGACATCCGGGTCTTTATAAGAAAATAATAAAGGATGTCCTATCATTTCTTTTAAACATTTGTCATAAGAGAATATATATTCAGAATCTCGGTAGTAAGAGGTATTATTTTTAGTTATACAAGCGACAATTCTTAAATCTTGTTCTGATAGATTTTCTACTTCGTGGTCGTAGAGTCGTTTTAATGCAATATTTTTGCCTGCTGACCAGTTTCCTTTTTTATCCAGTGTTTGTTCCTTTGGCTGAATAAAACACGATTCTAATTCTAACAACCAGATTACTCTTCGGTCTATTCCCTTGTTTACGTTGCTTTTCAATGCGATATTTCCAATGATACCGTTAAGTGCAAGCTCCCATTCTTCTAATTTCTTATATATTTTAGTTAGTCCCTTCAGTCCGGTACTGTCTTTAATTTGTTGTATTTGCTTGGTATTGTTGGAATCAATAAAAAAATTTTTCTCGGTTAAAATATCATAAATTGTTGTCGCCAATGTCCAATATTCATTTTTAACAGCTTTATATAGAATGGTTTTTAGTTGTTCTAATTCAGATACTGTAAACTCATGAAACCAGTGTTTGACTAAAATAAAAATTAACAGCTCCGAGTACTTTATTTGTTGCAGATTAAAATCTTGTATAATACGTTTAGCTTCTGTCGTATTGTTGTTTTTAAAATATTTAATACTTAAAAATAAGTTGAAGAAAGATTTTATATGTTTATTTTTTTTCAAGCCAACCGAATTGATATTATCAAAAAGAGCATTATATATTTCGTCATTCTGCACAATTAATGCGAGCAAAATATACAGCGAAAAATTTATACTAGTCTCATTTTTTTTTACTTTATAATAAATAGTGTTAATATTTTGCAAACATGCGTCAATATCATTCTCTAACAGATGTGCTATTGCGTTTGTGTGCGGCGAATTAACTTGCTTCAAGCTATCAATGTCTCCTCTAATGGCATATAAGTGGAACAAAAAATATTTGGTATATTCATCTCTTGTCTCCAGACTTTCAAAATATTGTATCAGCGGAGTTATGGGAGCAATTTCTGATAATGTTTTATTGTATAATATGTCTAATATAGAAATTCTTATTGAATCTGTAAAATTATTCATTAGTTCTAATCGTATCGGGGAGTAAAATAACAACGTATAAATATTAGATAATTCTTCATAATTACGATGTAAAAATTCATTAAGCCGTTTTTCATCATTACTTAACAAAGCAGATAAAATTAAAAAATTTGTATTGAGTTCCCAACTTTCTATATAACCTCTAGTTTCTTGTAATCTAAAATATTTTCTTATCTCTCTGGTTGTAGAAAATTTAAAAACGTCATAAAAATATTTTTTTATTTGGCTGAAGTGAAAAAATTCTTTTGAAAAAGCAATGAGATTTAATTTATTCAATTTATAAAGCTGAAAATCTATGTTATCTAATTTCATTAAATTCAATACAGAGACCTCTAATTTTGTTTGAATTATTTTTATTATATTATTTTTATAGTAATTTTTACCCGGGGTTAATGTAATAATATTAAGAATCACTAATTCTAAGTCGGATAGTTTTTCCAAAACAGGAATAATATTTTGTTGCTGCGACATGATAGATATTAAATCTTGTATTTCCGGATCATAATCACTTTTTTGTGAACTTAGGTTGTGGTCTTCTGCATTTTCTGTGGTCATCAATACTGCATAATCGTTTAATAAGATTTTAAATCCTGTTGCTGCAATGTGGACACAATTTTTTTTCATTTTTTTTTGGCAAGTGCAAGAAAAAACAAATCCGCTTTGGGTTAATTCTATTTGCGAAGTATAAACAATTTTATTTTCTAATACGTTAGCTTGTATGAGGTGAGTGTGATTTAGGATAATTTTAACTGCACCTTTTGAGTATATCTGCTCACCTTCTTTATATGTAGAAACATTTGAGTAACTTGATAATAATTCTCTTGTAAGTAACTGCTGCATTTTTATATGATTAAATTATGTACTAATTGAGGCAAAGATAAAAAAATAAATATTTAATTTTAATCTTTGCTGTTTTTTTATCCGCGGTATTCTATTTTTTTTGGTTCAGAATATCTATCACAATAAAATATTTTTTTGTCCTGCTTTATGTTATCAAATTTACCTTTGCGAGACTCTGCGTGAAATATTTGATTATCAATTTCTCGCAGAGT
>DYQJ01000438.1 GCA_020719345.1 Draconibacterium orientale
ACGCTTAAACAAATCTTCCGCCTGTTCGACACTAATAGGGATACCGTCGATTTTAGAATGTACCCCCTCGACCAAGACCAATTTATATTTTTTTCAAAACGTGTTTGATTAGCTTAATTGCAAGTATTGTAATATCACATACAATCCATTTTCGATCATTCTCTATTGCACTATATATTGTGGTGCCGCATCCGCAAAACTGGTCAAAAACAACATCGCCCTTATTGCTAGAAGCCTGAATAATACAATTTAAAAGTTCTCTGGGTTTTTGTGTAGGATAACCTAGTCGCTCTTTTGATCTTGGGTGTAAAACATTTATCCTCCACCAATCTCTCAATGGTGTGCCATTTTTTTCGGCATCTCTTAGAATGAGAACTTGGAACTTGCCACTTTTTTTTAATTTTATTATATTGTTTTTATATTCGTTGCCTTTATATATAAGTAGCTGTATAGGCCCATCCTTTTCTCTTATAATATTAAAATAGTAATTATTGATTTTGCTATATATTAAAATAATGTCATGGTTCTTCAGAAAATCTGACGAAACATTAACCCAGCATAACTTTATATATAATGACTGACGGTAGGATCACAGTGAATATATATTGAAACAGTATCCTTTAGCAGTATTTTCATATAAAGCACCCGTTGAACCATATATATCAAATAGACCAGCAAGTGGAGCTGCGTATGTCTTAATGCCTTCAGCCGTAGTAACCAAAAATGAGTATAATAATCATCAACACCATGCTCTCTCATAAGAATTGATATATACTTAGCAATTTCTTCTTATTGTGCGTCTACCTCCCAAGTATCACAAAAAGCTTCTGCCTGCTCGGGCACGAGCTTACCCGTTAAGATTCGATACATCAAATTATAATTTTTTTAGAATTAAACGGTGGGTCTAAGTATATAAGATCAACGCATTTAATAGGCAATTCTCTTTACATTATCGTTACGTTATCACCATAAAATAGCTTATTTATGCGGCCACCATCGTCCCCCGCGTTGAGGCAAAAATGTTACTATTTTTTTCGATTATT
>DYQJ01000271.1 GCA_020719345.1 Draconibacterium orientale
TAAAATGAACTTCTGTCTTATTTTAGTTTTTCGTCAAAAACTAAAATGAACTTCTGTCTTATTTTAGTTTTTCGTCAAAAACTAAAATGAACTTCTGTCTTATTTTAGTTTTTCGTCAAAAACTAAAATGAACTTCTCGCTTATTTTAGTTTTTCGTCAAAAACTAAAATGAACTTCACGCTTATTTTAGTTTTTCGTCAAAAACTAAAATGAACTTCTCTCTTATTTTAGTTTTTCGTCAAAAACTAAAATGAACTTCTCGCTTATTTTAGTTTTTTGTCAAAGACTAAAATGAACTTCTGTCTTATTTTAGTTTTTCGTCAAAAACTAAAATGAACTTCTGTCTTATTTTAGTTTTTCGTCAAAAACTAAAATGAACTTCTGTCTTATTTTAGTTTTTCGTCAAAAACTAAAATGAACTTCTGTCTTATTTTAGTTTTTCGTCAAAAACTAAAATAAGAAAATATATTATTTTAGTTTTTTTTGCAAAATATAAAAAAAAATATTATCTTTGTTTTGAAAAAAAAATAAAAGATGAAGAATTTTAAATCAGGCACTCAAATAAATCAAGGATATTATAAAAGTTTTGAACCCAATTTAATAAATCGCAAATGGGAATTGGATAATATGGAGCTTATATATTTACTTAGTTCGGCAAATCGCGAAGTAGGTAAATTAGATATGTATTCAGAGTATATTCCTAATATAGATTTATTTATTAGTATGCACGTTTTGAAAGAAGCCACACAAAGCAGTAAAATAGAAGGCACCGAAACTAATATACAAGAGGCATTATTAGAGAGAGACGACATTCCTGTAGAAAAACGGGATGACTGGGATGAGGTTCAAAATTATACTAAGGCAATCAATTTTGCAATAAGTAAATTAGCAGAATTACCTTTTTCTTCTCGTTTGATACGTCAGACGCACAAAATACTTTTACAAGGAGTACGCGGAACACACAAGTTACCGGGAGAATTTCGTCAAAGCCAGAATTGGATTGGAGGCGCCACTTTAAATGATGCACGTTTTGTTCCGCCTGTACATACCAACGTAATGGAGCTGATGAGTGATTTAGAGCATTTTGTTCATAATACAGACTATTATTTTCCCGAATTATTGAAAATAGCATTAGTGCATTATCAGTTTGAGACAATACATCCCTTTCTTGATGGTAATGGAAGAGTAGGACGATTATTGATAACACTTTATCTGGTAAGCACCGGATTGTTAAAGAAACCTATTTTGTATCTATCCGATTTTTTTGAAAAACACCGAACTCAATACTATGATAATTTGATGATAGTCCGAGAAAAAAACAATTTAACACAATGGTTCAAATTTTTTCTGGTAGGAGTCATCGAGACCGCCAAAAATGGCATCACTACATTTGAGAATATTTTAAAATTACAAAAGAACATAGATACCAAAATTCAAGGATTAGGAAACCGAGCTTCTAATGCTCAAAAAATATTGACTTTTTTATATCAACGTCCTTTAATTGATGCTACTAAGATTTCAGAAATATGTGAAATCTCATCGGCTTCAGCATATAAAATAATAGCCGAGATGGAACAGCTTGAAATTTTAAAAAAAATAAGCAGCAGTAAACGTGGTAAAACATATATTTTTGAAAACTATTTAAAACTTTTTAGATAAATCATTAAATCAATTTTTATGAAAAACTTTTTATTCGTATTGTTTATTTGTTTGTCTTTCAATGTGTATTCACAAAGGACAATAACCGGGACAATCACAGATGGCGCTTCCCTCCCGCTCTCCTCAGTCATTGTTACAGTAAAAGGAACAGAATATAAGACCTTTTCTTCGGAAACAGGTTATTATTCTATCACCGTACCAAAAGGACATAGAACTCTTACGTATCAGCTAAGCAATTTTCAGGTAAAAGAAGTAGAAGTAAATAGTGATGTCGTAAATATTACAATGGATGCAGAGGTAGATATTTTTGACTTGTCATTAGAAGAGCTGATGAAGATAGAAGTAGTTTCGGTCTCCAAACGAAAAGAAAAGATGAACGAAGTGCCTGCTAATATTATCATCATCACAAAGAATGAGTTAGAGATGCAAGGTTACAATTCGCTTATTGATGTGCTTGAAAATTTGCCCGGTTTTGACATGTCCAAGTCTTTTGGGAGTGATTATTTTCACAACTATATGCGAGGATTTAGGTCTTACATAGGCAGCTATTATCTTATTTTAATAGATGGATTGAGTTTTGACCATCTGTGGTTTCAAGATGACAAAGCGCTGGTAAGTTTTCCTATATCTAATATTGAGAGAATAGAAATTATTTACGGACCCTCGTCATCATTATATGGCGTCAATGCGTTAATGGGACTTGTCAATATTATAACAAAAAAAGAAGTTGCCGAAGATACCGATTTGAATTTTAACGGTAAATTTAGTACTGCCTTCAATAGTCTTGTTACTGCCGACTTTAACATTCGTGCTAAGCAAGGAATTTTTGCGACAAGCATCACTGCACGTATGGAACAGCTTAATATTAAAGATATTGTAGATAACAACCTCTATGAGTGGACATCGGATAAATATTTGACTGACACTCTTTTATGGGGCGGTATGGTAAATGCCCCTTCGCTGGGCGGCACTTTTTCTTCAGAGACAAAAAATATAGGACTTGATGCACGAGTATTTATTAAAGACACCGAGATAGGTTATCAATTTTATAAGATGGATCCCTGACAAGGTTGTTACTCTGCCACCGACCAGACCCGAAGTCAAAATCGGTTTGGACGAGAAGAAACTTCACTTCATATCAAACATAATCAAACATTTATAAAAGATATTTTTTCGTCGGCTACCATTTTGCGGTTTCGCCAAAGCAATGTCCCGGCAGATGCCCCGTTTATTTATGCGTGGAACGACATGGAAAATAATATTCCGACACGTATGCTTAACATTTATTATTATCAAAGTTTAAATTCAAGCTGGAGCTTTATGCAAGATTTTGTGATAACCCCGAATGATAAGATAAATATCGTCTCCGGATTTATGTTTGAAAAAAAGAGTCTGCAACGCGACTACGACATGACATCGGGAGAAGCCGTTAATATTAATGATTTTAATTTCAACACATACGCCTATCCGCAGCCACTTGTTCCTTACACGAATTATACCAATCGTCTGTTTCAAAACGAGACAGGATTGTATTCACAAGCCAGTTATGAATATTTGCCAAAGAACAGATTAATACTTGGCGCAAGATACAATAAAAATTCTCAATTCGGAGATGTTTTTGTTATCCGAAGCGGACTTGTTTCTATCTTTAATAATCTGGTTATCAAATTGTTGTACGGCGAAGGCGTGCAATCACCGGCTCCGCGAATTTTGTATGGAAGCTGGACATTCCAAGGTAAAAATCAAGACTTAAAACCTATCAAAGCAAGTACTACAGAGCTGAATATTAATTATTTAACCCGAAATATTAATGCTACGGTTAGCGGATATTATATCTTATCTAATAATACTATTTTGCAAACCAGCGATGGCGCAGAAAATCTCGGTAGAAAGGAAGTTACAGGAGTAGATTTTTTTATGAAATTTAAAAAAGAGAGAATATTGGGAGTCAGAAGTATGGAAATATGGACTAACTATGGATTTTGTCTTGCCCGCGGCGAAGAAAAACCTATAGCGCAAACAGATGGTTTTGAATATGATATACTCGGAGATATAGCGCCGCATAAAATATATGCCGGTACGAACATTAATTTTACAAACAATATTTTTCTTTATATACGTGGCAGATATATATCAGAGAAAAATGCTATTTACTCAAATCCGTTAAAAACTATTCCTTCTCATTACACTATAGATGCAAACTTGGGAATGAAAAATATTTTCAACTCAGGACTCGGTTTGTCAATGAACATAACAAATATTACTGATAATAAATATTTTCACTCCGGAATAGGTAGTGCAGATGCAGGAATTGAGCCGGGAGTATGGGAAAACGGGGTTTGGAAAGGAAGTCAAGGATATTACTCGTCGTTACTCCCGCAACCGCATCGTTTATTTATTTTTAGCTTGTCGTATGAATTAAACAATTTGAAAAATAGATAATTTAAAAAAATGAGTATTTCTATCATAGTTGCAATAGCAGAAAATAATGCTATCGGTTATAAAAATGAGTTGTTATGTCATCTGCCGAACGATTTGAAGTGGTTTAAACAAAATACCTTAAATAAGAGAGTCATCATGGGTAGAAATACTTTTCTGTCACTTCCCAAAGGAGCGCTTCCAAATCGTCAAAATGTTGTTATTTCGGATAATGAAGCCGATAAATTTGATAACTGCATAATAGTAAACAGCTTACAACAAGCCATGTTGCTTTGCGAGACTGATACAGAAAATTTTATCATCGGAGGCGCTTCTATCTATAAACAGTTTTTACCGGTTGCCAACAAATTGTATATCACAGAGATAAAACACCGTTTCGCAGCAGATGTCTTTTTTCCGACAATAGACTACAATATATGGAATTTGGTATATATTAGTGAAAATTCGGAAGACGAAAAAAATAAATTTCCGCATGTTTTTAAAATATATATTCGTAAAAAATTGATAACTATTTAACACCTATTAATGTATTGAATATCAATATTTTTTCTCGCAGAGTTCCGCAAAAATTTG
>DYQJ01000272.1 GCA_020719345.1 Draconibacterium orientale
AGTAAATTTGAATTTTGGTCACTATTTTTATACGCTACCAAAACTTTGGCAAGTTAAATTATATTATAATTTCTCAATCGCCGCCGCCGCATCCTCCGCATCCGCTGCTGCAACTGCTTCCACTACAGCTACTTCCGCTACAGCTGCTACTACAGCTTGAGCCGCTGCAACCTGTTGTAGAAGTATCGTTGGTGGTGTTGGTACCAAAGACGTAATCATTTGTGGATAAGCTGGTTAAAGAATATATGCCAAAAACGGCAACCGCATAATTAAGGACATCGGTATCTAAATTTTCTTGTGAGCTTTGGTTTCTTACGTAAGTGAATCTTTGCTGCGCGGATTCAATCAATCGGCTACCGAGATTACTGACATTTTTAGATTTAAGGACAACAAAATAAACAATAATAGTGACGAGAAACAGAATAACAAGAAAAACTATCGGTTTACTATTTGCTATTCCGAGATAGAGCTTAATTATTGGCAGCCAAGCCATCACCAAAAATCCCATAAATTTGATATTTTTACTTCTATTTTTTTGTTCTTTTGAAGCAAGTAGGTTATTTTTCAAGAGACTTTCTTCATAAGGTTTAATCGCTTCCGTCAATTTATTGAAGTTTTTAGTGTCATACAAATTTGCTTTGTTATCATCTTTTAAAATATAATATACGTTTCTTTCAAACGGGTCTAATTGGTTGATGTTTTTATTTAATATATTATATTTGAAATTTTTGCCGTCTTGTTCTACTGAAATGATATTATAATTTTTCATTTTAGCGAGTGCGGCGGTGATAGCACGTCTGAGTCCTCCCATAAGCAACGCTAATTCGGTAGTACAAAACAATGTCGGTTCGGGAGTTGGTATTGAGCCGGTGTCGTCATTGTCTATCGTTCGTTTGAACAAAAATATTATTCCGGCAGCATATACCAAATATATTAACAAGAAATACGGACCGGGGATGCTTTTTATTAAGTCTATCATATTTATCTGTTTATTAAGTTGTTATTATCATTTATAAGTCGGGAAAATCTATTTCGTCTTCTACTAAAAAAGTCTTTTCATATTTATCTATAATTTCCGATTTGAATCTTTCTGCTTCTATTTTGGTTCTAAAATTTCCTACTCGTACTTTAAAATGAGGCGAGTCATATATCAAATATGCTCCGATGTCGGGATATTCGAGCAGAAAAGATTTCTTTATTTTCTCAGCTTCGGCTTTGGAAGAACCTCCGGTCCCGAAGTATATCTGCACACGCCAGCCCTTAAGAGGTCGTTCTTTGTTTGCGGTGATGTGATTAGCAATTATCGTTTGCAGTCGTTGGTCTTGTGTTATTTTCACTTCTCCTCCTGGTAGCAGGTTACTAAATATTCCCAAGTCGGATAGATTATTGGTCACCTGCTGTGGGAATATTTTTAAGCTTATCAAAAAGAGTAATACCAAAAGTATATTTCTTTTCATAATATGTTTTATTCTATGACTTTAAAAATAGTATCTATATCTTTTCGTTCAGGGGCTTTCGGATTGGTTTTAGCTTTTCCGATGGCAACAAAGGCGAGGATATTTTTGTCTTTATCTATGCCGATGATGTCGTTTAGTTTTTCGCCGGCGATAGTTGGTGCGCTTAGCCAGCATGTTCCATATCCGAAGTCGTAGGCGGTCAAAAGTATATTTTGAATAACTGCGCCGATGCTTTGAATATCAGGGTGTTTACGTCTTTGATTAATTTCTTGTTTAGAGAGGTTGACTATTTTTTCTATTTCAGACGAGTAATTGGTCTCTATGACGGCTATCACTGCGGGTGCATCTTTAAAAAATGTAGAGTACCATTCAACTTTTTTCAATACTTTTTCGTCTTCGTCTTTCTTCAAGATGCTGTTAATTTCTTGATTTACGGCTTCTGCCATCTCGTCAAGTTTGTGCTTGTTTTTAATAACGATAAACTCCCAAGGTTGCGAATTGTTGATACTTGGAGCATAGGCAGACAAGCGGATAATTTCTTTCAGCTCGTTTACATTTACTTCTTCGGAAGTGAAGCTTCGGATACTTCGGCGATTTAATATAACATCTTTAAATTCCATACGTTAATATTTTAATTGTTATTAATTATTTCAAAATTTAATTCTTAGTTGTGCTTTAAGTTCGGATTTAGTATTTCCTTGAATTTCGTTTAGTGAATTTTCACTAATAATGTTGCGGTCGCTATAAGAAAATTGTCCATATCTGAGCCAGATGGTTATTTTGTCGGTAAAATCATAGCTTAGAGTCATGTAAGTACGAAACCCTTTGTAATAATATCCGGGGACAGAGAAGGCATATAAAACATCATTTTCGTAAGCATAAAATCTTGCATTATAAGGTGCATCGAAAATTCCGTACCGAAAATATAAACTTAGCGGCACATTTAATGGCGCAATTTTTATGTCTTGATACATCATAAATCCACTTTCGTAAACATTAGCTTTGTGATATATAGAATATTCTACTCGGTTTTTTAGCGTCAGCCATTTTTTCAAATTATAAGATAGATGATAGCGAAAAGAAGTTTTACTCATCTCCTCTAAATATTTTATATGCGTTTGTTCGTCAGAATTGTTTTCCTGTTTTATTTCATGTTTCATTTTCCAATACATGTCCACGTTTCTATTCAAATTATAATCTATTTGTAAGAAGAAGTCCGCGCCTTTTGAGGGGGAGTCTTGTCGTGATTTTAACCATTCAAAAGAGAAGGAGTCCATGTAAGCGGCTATTTTCCACTTCTTGTAAGGATAGATTTCTGTTCCCAGATAGATGCCCTCTTCGTTAGAGGTTTTGCCGCCTTCGGAAAATCCTGAGCTGTAATAAGCTTGGTAATCTTTTTGATATTTTCTATAGACCGTAGCCAATGATATTTGCGGATGCATAGGAATTAATGCGCCTGACATTATTGCCATTCCTCCATTTTGACTTGCAGCAACTTCTCCAAAGACATTTATATCTTGCAAAATAAAGTGATAATCAAGTCCGAGATTAGCATTTTTATTGTTATTTTGTTCAAATTGGTTGTACGGTTTTATGTCTTTGTTGATGTCTGTCCCAAATTGATATGCTACGGCAGTTGCGCCTATTTTGTATTTATCTCCGCGAAAAGTTAAATTAGTTCCATAAACTGTTTCGGTAATTGTGTGTTTATCAGCAATTTCGTTCGGGGTGGCATGATATCCGGTATTTTGAAAAGAAGTAATATATAAACTTTCTATATCTTCGCTATCTCCTTCGGAGGAGTCTTGTTGTGCGGTATTTGCGTCAATATACTTGTGCGAGACAAATGTAGAGAGTTCAATTTTATTAAATTTTAAAATCACTCCTGCTCCTCGCATGAAGAGGTTTTCGTCGGCGGAGCTGTATTTTTTCAGTCCTTGCGCCTTCTTTTTTATATTCAATGGATATGACGATTTGCCGCCTCCCATTCCAGACCAGAGGACGAGTCCTTGTCCGAATTGTGTTTGGTAATCTCCTATGATTAAGCGTTTTATCACAGAAATATCTTCTATTTGTAAGTGTGCCGAGTAATAGTCAAATCCTTGTTTTTGTGTTCCTGCGAAAAACTCTTCGCCCGGGTCTTTCTCCATGGTAGCACCGATAAATATGCGGTTTTTGTAGTGATATTTATATTTGACATAATGTTTGTGTCGGTTTCCGAGATAGCGGTTTTTATCGGGGTCATTTTCTAAAATAGAATCTGATATCGGTAAATATCCACTTTGTTGTTGTAAAATAAATTGTTGACGTATAAAAATTTGATTACTACCATATTTCAGAGCTTTTCGCAAATCTATTTTGCTGGATTCTTTTATTATTTCTACTGTTACAAAAGGTAATATCCGTTGTATGTCTTCGGATTCAAAACCATCGATTAGTTGTAATTCGTATATAGTAAGCATGTTACCATTTTTTGCTACGTACTTTAAAAGATTTTGTATTTGCAATTCGTTTACAAATTGTAATTTCTCCAAATCTTCCTTTGTCGCCGAGTTGAGATTTAGCGGATAGTTGAGGAAGTAGTTTAAATCGTCATATAAAGTGCTGTAATCTAACTCTTCGTCTGTTTCTGCAGCTATATCTTCTATCAAATCTTCTATGGTTTGCGAAGTTTTGTCGGTTTGCGATTGTGCAAAATTAAAAATTATCAATAATAAACATATTAATAAACAACACTTTTTCATATAAATTCAACGATTATTGTTATAAAAATTTTGTTTTTAGACTACAGATTTGATAACTTTTAAAAAGTTCTCAAATCTTTATCACAAATATATTATTTTTTTTTATAAAAAAATTATTTGCAAAAATATATATAAAAAATGAATTAAGCAATATATTAAGGTCTATGATTTTTTATTTTTTTTTGTATTGCTAACTACAGATTTGACAACTTTTAAAAAGTTGTCAAATCTTTATCTTAATATTTTTCGTCATGCTGTCTAAAATTTCCTAATACTTGTTAAATAATTGGTAGCGTATAAAAATAGTGACCAAAATTCAAATTTACTGATTTTTCATATCAATATGTATGACAAAAAATAGTTAAATACAATAAAATCAATAAAAAAGGGTTATATTAAGGCATCTTTCATTTGTAAGTTACCATATTTTAAAATAATTACTCAAAAAGTTGA
>DYQJ01000439.1 GCA_020719345.1 Draconibacterium orientale
GTAAAATCTAGCCTTTGGCTACCATATTAATAAAATCGGTTATTATTATTATTATAGCAGCAGAAGACCTGCCGACTCTTGTATAAAAAAAATATTGTTTCAAGGTCATTTGACATCGTTTCTAAGGTATGCTGTACAGAGTAGCGTCATCGTGTTGACTTAAACCGGATCATAGAGTTAACTTACTATTTTAATAAACAACACATTGATATACGCATTATTTTTTTAAAGTGTCATTTGAGTTCTAAAAATATATTTACACAACCAGCTATTAGCTTACTGAGTTCAGTTCGAATACATGATGTTTCAACATCCGTATTATGCAACATGTTCGTTGCTCGCTTCACTACCAACGGATTTGACGTATGAGGTAGTCATGTCCAACCGAGTTTAAACCAACTGGTGTTTAAATCCATAAATTTAACATCGTTTATGCAAATGTGCGTAATTCCAACGCAGTTTTTTAACCCACGGACTCCTAAGGGGGCGGGGGGGATCCCCCCACCGATTTTTTCAATATAGATTTTGGCGCATTGTTTTCATCGCCTATTGCTTTTGTGCGGCTGTTACTAAGGATAAAGGACGTTTTTTGACATATTTGTCGATGTCCTACTCCTGCCAGTTATTTTTTTTTCCATTTTCCAGTACCTCGAAATTTGTTGGAAAATTCGACTAAAAAATCGATTTTCTTATTTGTCTGAATATTATGGATTGTAATATACTGTTGTAAGGGGAATTAAAAGCCGAGCTCAACGGTGTATCATGTTAAAATTGTTCAGGGGATAACAAAGTTACATTTTTTTCCGTTTTTTAACTTTGGTAAATTTTCGGAAAAAATATAATAATAATACATCAATCTCTTCAGCTTTGGACCCTCTTTCCAGCGGTGTATCACATGCATTTTATTTCCAGCATATAGCAAAAAAACAGGGAGTGGGTCGCAACCACCCCCAACCCCTTAGGAAGGCGAAGGTGGAGAAATGGCTCAGGAGTCCGAGGGTTAAGGCTGACAATAGGGTACAGGCTTAAACC
>DYQJ01000273.1 GCA_020719345.1 Draconibacterium orientale
ATTATATAATTTTTGAATATTGACGATGAATCAAGAAAATTTAAAATATCAAATTACTAAGAAGGCAGTTAAGTAAAGAATCTAACAATTTTTTGCAATTATAAACGAATTGAAACATACCTAAATAAAAAGGCAATTTACTCTGTGCCACACCATTGTATGGTATAAGCCAAGGCTGTAATAAAGACTAACATACTTCTTTAGTGTTCACATGAATTTTATGAAATCCATCTATGTCTTCATCTCGTTAATATGTTGATAGCGTAAAATAATGGTGACTAAACACGCTATTTATTTTATTTTCAAGTACTTATAAAATTCGTTTATTTATAATTTTGTATATACATTTTAAATGTTATATTATTGAAAATCAGATATATAAAAAAATATTTGTATATATGAAAAATCAGTAAATTTGAATTTTGGTCACTATTTTTATACGCTACCAATATGTTGTTGACCTTTATGCCCAGCGATGATATAGACTTCATCAAATTCTATTATATTTTCTAACTGATTAATCGTTTTTTGCAATACCTTCTCGTAAGAAAAAACATATTTTTTGATCTGTATTGTTTGCAATACGTTTTTGTGAAATTTGTGTGTTTGAAAATATTTAACCCCATAAATAAGAGTATAATATCCATGTTTTTAATGGAATATGACTATGCTCAAATATTGTATCTATCAAATCATCAAAACCTTTTACAAGAATGCACTCATAACATTGACGATATTCATTGCTTTTATGCATCTCATTTTTTGAGTTCATTTGATCCACAACAATGACAGATAACTATTTAATACCAACGGAGTAACCTAACGGTTTCATAACATTTTTTTCATCTATTAAATTTGTTATGTTTATCATATTTTTAATTAATTTCCTCTAAATTGTATAAATTCTATTTACTTATATTCCGTATTTCTAAATAATAAATCAAATTTGAATAAGCAGGCAGTGTAGCCCAAGGAGATTCTGCATAACCTAATTTAGAAGGTAATATTATCTTAGATTTAGAATTTAGTTTCATCTTTAGCAATGCTTCTTGTACACCGCTGACGAGTTGCTCGGATGTGACTAAATATTTACAGCTGTCGCATCTAAAAAATTCGGTTTCCCACAAATCCGTACCTCTTATGTTTATTATCACGCTATCGGTCGTTGTTATCAATTCTCCTTCTCCTTCTTGAATCGAGATAAAATACATTCCACTTATGGTCGTATCTTGTGTGATGTTGTTGTTTAACAGATATTTTTGCAAGTCGCTATGTTCTTTTATTTTCAAATCGGAAGAGAGCAGTCGTATTTGATAACAGAGATTGGAATATGGAGGAATTTTATCGGTACCTTCTTTTCCAAATGCGAGATTTTGAGCCATGAAAACTTTTGCCATGCTACCATCTTTAATATTCAATAAAGCATGATGTAAAGCCGATGGCGAGCTTGTTGTGTCTATTGTTAATTGGTAATTATCAACTATTTCTATTAAGCTGTCGTTAAGGGTTGTCAATTTATATTCTATGTTCAATGTTTGTCCGAGTTGTTTTTTCTCACCTATTCCTTGAAAAATATAGTACATGGCAAATTTGTTGTTGGACAAGGTAATATCTTTGTTGTTATAAAGAAAAGTATCATATTCGGTTATTGTGTTTATGTTAATATCTTGTGAAACAATGTAAAAATCAATAAACAATGTAGAATATTCGGGTATGTTTTCTGTTTTTTCGTTTCCGTAAGCAAGTTTAAAAGGAATAATAGCGTGAACATGATCTCCATCGTTTAGCAATAACATTACTTCGTTCAGTCCGTTGATAATATCTTGGTCTCCTACTTTAAATTTAAAAATTTCATCTTTTACGAAATAAATGACTTCTTTATTCTCAATATAAAATCCGCTATAGTTAATTGTTACTTGCTCGTCTTTAGTTATTTTGTGTCCAATTTGTTTGTTCTTAACAAAATAATATATTCCCGATTTGGTTTCTATAAATTCATTGCCGTTTTTTAATGTATCTAA
The DNA here is from genome assembly GCA_020719345.1 of Draconibacterium orientale. Lineage (GTDB taxonomy): Bacteria > Bacteroidota > Bacteroidia > Bacteroidales > DYQJ01 > DYQJ01. The sequence continues at coordinate 2,022 of DYQJ01000273.1, forward strand.
GTATTTCTTTATCAACTCGGTTTCTGCCTCTTTAAAAGAGATAGTTTTGGAACAGGCGAATAATAAAACAGATATAAAAAGAAATATAATAAATTTAGTTGTCTTCATGTTAATTATTTTGTTACTTTAAATTCTACTCTGCGGTTCAATGCTTTTCCTTGGTCTGTAGTATTTTTTGCTATCGGTTTAGTATCTCCGTACCCTATTGATATTAAATTCTCTTTCTTACAGTTTAAGGAGATTAAATAATCTTTTACGGCGGCGGCACGTTTTTCGGAGAGTTCTTTGTTATATTCGGGTTTTCCTACGTTGTCGGTGTGTCCGGAGATTTCTATTTTTACGGTCGGATTGGAATTTAAAAATTCGGATAGTCGTTTTAGTTCAGGATAGGATTCGGGTTTCAATTCGTACTTATTATTATCAAAGAAAAGATTATTTAGCGGTATAGATATTTGATTATTAATAATATCTTCGGTTTTGAGTAATTTGAAATTTTTTTCTATTTCTATAGAAGTTGTTATTTTAGTGAGGTCAATATTTCCTGATACGGGATAATATCCTGTTTTATTGACATAGTAACCGTATTTTTTACCCAGTGGGAGAGTAATAAAATATTGTCCGTTTTCGGGATTTGTATTTGAGCTACCTATTTTTTCGTTAATAGCAAGATTTTCCCATACAATTTCGGCTTCTAAGTTAATAGAGTCTTTATCATATACTTTACCTTTGATAGTTGCTATTTCCATAGGTCTCAGTTCGGCAGGCATCTCAAAATAGTAAATATCAGACTGATTGCCGTTAAACATAGTGAAATATGCTATTCTGCCATCAGTGGTTATTTTGTAGCCGTATTCGTCGTCTCCTGTATTTATCTCTTTACCAAGATTTTCCGGTTCAGACCAATGTACCCATGAGGTGTCATAAAGTCGGGTTGATTTAAAAACATCTAATCTACCAAAGCTGTTATGTCCTTCGGAGCTAAAATACAAAGTTTTCATATCCGGATGTAAGAATACTGAGCGTTCTGCGAATTTAGTATTTATTTTTTCGCCCAGATTAATAGGTTTTCCCCATGTATTTCCCTGTTTTACAGAAACATAAATATCTGTATTTCCGGACATACTTCCTCTAAAAACTTCACTTTGCTCGTGATAGTAACCTATTCCGTTGCTTCGGTCAGATACAAACAAAACTGCTTCTCCATCTGCCGTTATCATTGCGTCTGCTTCCCAGTCGCTTGCCGAATTTATTATAGGAAAAGACTGCATCTTTGCCCATCCTGTTTTTGTCTTTTGCGAGAAAAAGATGTCTCCATCGGAGAATAGAAATAATTTTGTTCCATCAGTGGAAATAGATAGCGGTGCTTCGTTAGAATATTTATTGTTTATATCTTTCAATAAAGTTGGGACTTCCCATTTTTTATCTTTTTTAGTAGCCACAAAAATATCTTCTAAACCGAGATTGTCTATACGGTCTCTTCCGCAAAAATAAAGATATTCACCGTCTGCGGAGATGACAGGCGCATATTCGTAGGCGTCAGTATTTACGAGGGGACTGATATTTTTGGCATCAATAATTAAATTCTTGTTTTTCAATATCTTTATTAGTCCATCTATTCGTGGGTCGGTTTTAAAATATATTTTATATTTTTCTAAGGTATCTATTGCATTTTCCCATTTTTTCTCGCTAATATCTTTATACATAATACGTTGCAGACAAACAAATGCTGGCTCTAAAGGTGCAGCTTTTTTAAGAAATTCTATATAGTAGCTAAGATTATTTTCGAGATATCCGAGATAGAGATTTAGTTTGGAGGCGTAAACAGAGAACTCGTAAATTTTTTTCAAGCTGTCATTATAAAAAGGGTAGTCGGGATATTTTTTCATGAATTTAGCAATATTATCATATTCACATTCCGAAAAGCTGTCGTAGCAAATCTGTCGCCATATATTTTCATAAATATTTTTTGCCGAGTCCGAGTATATTGAGCCAGGATATTTTTTATAAAATATTTGTAGCGCTTCTAATGTATTTACTTTTTTGGCATCGTAAAATGCTATACTGTCGCGAGATGCTTCGGCGTGGCGAGCAAAAAAAGTGTCTTTAAAAGTGTCTAAGAAGCTGTTGTATGCTTCTAATGTATTTATCTCCTTAGTTTTTAAATAATTATCGTAAGCTACATTTTCCAACAAGCCATCAATAGATTTCTGTGTTAACGAAAACTTTTTTTCGTATTCTACTTTTTGCGTGGCAGTGAGTTTTAAAAAACGTTGATTAACTGCATTGATGTTGTAAAAAGCTTTTGTAGAATTATACTTATCGTAAGTTTTATCATTGTAAATCAACGCTATCCCGTATTTTGCGACAAGCGGGTCTTTATTTTTTTCCACACATTTATTTAATATCAATAACGCCTTCTCATAATCTTTTGTTTCAATTAAGTTGAACGCTTTTTCTACATTCTGTGCTGTCGTTTCTATACTTAGTCCTATCAGAATTGTTACACAAATAGCAAGTAAATAAAAATATTTCATGGTAGTATTATAAAAATTAAAAAATTATTGCAAATATAAAAAAAAAAATGTTATCCATGCAACGCTTTTTG
>DYQJ01000274.1 GCA_020719345.1 Draconibacterium orientale
TTTTATTTTTGTAAATATTTTTTTTATTTTTGACCGACTATTGAGAACTTACAAAAAAATGACAACTTAAAAGTTGTCATTTTTTTGCAAAATCAAATTATAAATTGTTTTTAAAAATAAAAGCATCTTTATACGTTGTTTTTATCTTGTTTAATTCTGTTTGTGCAGCGCTCAGGTTTTTATATGTTCCGTAGTAAAAATAATGAGTTCCCGATTTATCTTTAAATACTTTCGGATTAGTTATACCGGTAAAGCTTGTGAGGTCTTTATTTTCTTTCAAGCTGGTAAAAACAATAGAATATACGTCAGCGCCGTCCTTAGGATTAGATAAAATGTATTTATCTGGGACTTGTATTTGTTTAATAAGGAGTTTAGAATTTTCGCCTTGCGAAGTAATCACAAATTCTACACGTCTGTTGTACGGCAATGATTCCCATATATATTCTCCTTTGTCGTCCTTATTTAAAGATATTTGTATTTCAAAACCTTTTCCGGCTACAGATACAACTTGCTTTTTATCTACACCTTGTGATATCAAATAATTTTCCACAAATTCGGCACGCTTTTTAGATAGATTTTTATTATATTCTTCTAACCCTTGAGTATCAGTGTATCCTTCTATTTTTATCTTAGCGTTCTTATTGTCTTTTAAGTAAGTAGCCAAATTGTTTAATTCTGTATTGAAATTTTTAGTCTCATATTGTCGTATATCAAAAGTAATATTAGAGACAAAAACAGCAGACACTTCTGCGGCGGCTGTTACAGTAGGAACAAAAGGTTCTTTTTTAAGGTCTTCCCATTCTTTCTTTGTTATTTCGTCTAATATAGTGTATTCCAAGTTATTCGGAACTATTGTATTTGGGGACAGCTGTGTTACAATTCTATCTTGAGTTATTCCTTTGTTCAATAAATAAGCAACAGCTTTATCTTCTTTACTTTTCATTTCTGGGGTTCCGGGGTCATTATAATCATGTGTAGAGAAATTGACATAAGTATAGTCGTATTTTTTCATAAAGTCAGCGAGTATGTCCAATTCCATTTGATTACAGTCTGATAGTTCTTTGTCCATTGGAGTGAGTTTACTATTTCTTATCTTACCACGAATTAGAGTATCCATTTCGGCTTTATAAAAAATATTGTAGAATCCTCGTTCTTTTTCGTAAACATATTTTAAGTCGTACATGTGATTTTCGGCACCGTAGTAAACTAAATATTCATTTTGCGGGTACAAGACAAAAGTATATTTTCCGGTTGTGTAGAGTGGCTCGTAAACATTATCAACATACTTCTTTTGGATTTTCATAACATATATCTCTGTGTTTCTGGGAACAAGACAAACACTGTCTATCAACTTGACGTCAGTTTTAGTTATTGTTCGGTCAGTGATATAAATTTTATTTCCATAAGTTATAACTTTATCTTTTTCTAATGTTCGGTCAGCAAAACGGGTCTTTTTTCCTTCTATCACTACTTCTGATAATGGATAAATTTTTTCAGAAGACTCTGAGTCATAAGTAAAACCTTTCATCAGAATCAAATTTCTATTTGTTGGGTCTAAAATATCTACTATATAAATAGACGATTTGCCATCTTGTTGGGACGAGTAATAACCACGATTTCCGTCTACGGTAGGAACAAAGAAGACGTCATTGTCTACGGTGTTAAGTGGAAATCCCATGTTCTTAGATGTTTCCCACATTCCTGCGTCATTCATGTAAGATGTAAAAACATCAAAACCGCCGAGAGTTTTATGTCCTTGTGAGCTAAAATACAAAGTGCGATTGTCGGGATGTAAAAACGGACCTTCTTCATCCTTCGCAGTGTTAATGGTAGAACCTAAGTTTTTGACATTTCCCCAAGTGTCTTCAGATATTCTTTCGGCGACATATATGTCCATTCCTCCAAAACCGCCGGGTCTATCACTTGTGAAATAGAGTTTTTTACCGTCAGCCGATACCGTAGCATGGGATTCACGATATGCCGAGTTTATTTCTTCATTTAGTGGAATAGGAATTGACCATCCGTCTCCGGCATTTTTGCTGTACAAAATGTTTCCTTTGTCCCCTTTATTAGATTTATAAATAAAAAGTTCTTGTCCATCTACGGAGAGTCCGCAAGTAGCTTCGTGTTCCACACTGTTAACTGTGGTATCAATCATTATAGGTTTGGTATTAAAACCTTTAGTCTTATCAAAAACATAAATATCTTCAAAATATTCGCCGTCTTTATCAAGTTCACCGCCGGTGCTTCCTTCTCTTCTGGAGGTAAATATCAAAACTGTTTCGTCGGCTGATACAACGGGGCTGTGGTCAGGGGCAGAAGAATTGATGGCAGCTAATTTAGTAACAATAATGTCGACCGGATTTTCAAAGATTTCTTGTGCGTCCTTACAAGCTTTTATTTCTTGTTGCAATTTTATCTTGTCGTCTTCATTAGTTAATAAAACAAGCAACTCATTATAAATTTGTGCTGCTGTTACAAAATCGTAGTTCAAATAGTAAGCACGTCCGAGGAAGTAATAAACATCCGTTGGAATGTCTTTTTTCTTTTTCTTAGGCAAAGCTTTATAGTCATTAACCACTTTTTCTAAGTGAGTGATAGAGTTGTAACGTTCATTAGTAAATAGATAGCAGAATCCGAGTCTAAAATGAAGGTCATTATTTTCGGGTTCTTTCGTTAGTAAATCATTAAAAAGAATTGCGGCTTCAGCATATCTTTCTTCTCCCACATAGTATTCAGCGTATTCATATTTTTGATTGAAGCTCATGCCGCTTGTGTCAATTTTTAGACTGTGAAATGAATATTGTGCCTTCGTAAGGCAAAAAGCTGATGATAAAATAATAAGTAATAAAATTTTTTTCATATAGAAAGCTTTAGGATTATTTAAACTTTTTTCTTAAGTAAATCATTTGAGTATTGCAATTATGTTATTTTCATTCGCAAAGATAAAAAAATAAAAAGACAAAAATAATATATTTATATTTTTTTTCATTTATTTTGTGTTAAAAAAATGTCATTTATAGTTATATATCAAGTAATCAATCTATTAAGCGTTCATATTTTTTACAAAGTAATTCCACAAACTATCCTGTGGCGGAGAAGCGGTAGTGATTAAGTTAATGTTAGTGACCGGATGTTTAAACTCAAGAGAACGTGCATGCAAATGAATGCTGGCATCTTTATTGGAACGGGTAGCTCCGTATTTTAGGTCACCTTTTATGCAACATCCTATTTTTGCGAGCTGCGCACGAATCTGATGATGACGTCCTGTAAACAATTCTACTTCAAGGAGATGATAATTATCTGACGACAACAATAGTTTATATCTAAGTTTAGCGATTTTAGAATTAATAACCTCTTTATCATACACATAAGACTTATTTTGGGCTTCATTTTTAATAATATAATTAGTCAGCATATCTTCATCTTTTGGTGGCTTTTTGTAAACTATTGCCCAGTATATTTTTGTTACATTATTGTCATGGAACATTTTGTTCAGCCGTTCCAATGCCTTGCTTGTCTTAGCAAGGAGGACTACTCCACTGACAGGTCTGTCAATACGATGCGGTAGTCCGACAAAGACTTCTCCGGGCTTGTTATATTTTTGTTTTAAATACAACTTTATATGGTCAGTTAGTGGCGTGTCTCCCGTTTTATCTCCCTGCACTATTGTTGATGGCGGTTTATTGATAATAATCAGATGATTATCTTCAAACAATATATCTAATTCCATATTTTTTAAAATTCTTTTATCACGCGGTCTTTTAGTGGTTGCACAGGACGATTGTTGTTCTGTGGCATTGCAGAAATCAATTTTTGTATTTGTTCTTTAGAAGCTTCAATCGGCTGTTTTAAAATTATCCAGTTAACTCCTTCTGTACAAGGAGGTGATGTTAAAGAGCCGCTGATGGTGTAATAACCTTTGTCGTTTGGCAGAAGATTATTTATATCTAATGTCACTCCTTCATGCACTGTTAATTCGGAGGCAGATTTAGGGATTTTTTCGGCAAAGCTGCTAAAGAACTTATTTTCTGCTCCTTCTTTTATCATTACACAAATAACCGTCATTTCTCCTTTCGCGTTGGCGTGAAGTATTTGAGCATCCATCGTATAATGTTCTCCCTCAATAGTGAACTCGCTTGGTGCATGAAAATCAATGCTTTTCAAATAAAAATCTTTACCTTCGATGACAAGACTGCCGGCGGTATAATTTATCATAACAGTATTTCCTGTATTAATAATCTCTAATTTTGGGGTTTGCGAATAGTCTAAAAACAGTGGTTTAAGAGTTTCATCTTTCTGTGGTGCAGTAATATTGACTGGTGCTTGTGCTTTACCGCCACAATCTTTAAACTCTTCTCCAAGCGTAGTCCATTTGTCTGGTCCGTTTACTCCTGTGTATGACCATTTTTGCTTACCTGCCGAGTTGCAACCGACTAAAAAAAATACGAGACTTAGTAGGAAAAAAAAATTAGTTCTTTTCATAAATTTATCGTTAAGTATTAATATAATTTACAAAAGTTCAAAAAAATATTTATATTACAAAATATTTTTTTTATTTTTTTTATTTTTTTTTGGTTATCCGTATAAAGTTGGACAAAATAAAATGTTTAAAATCACATAGA
>DYQJ01000275.1 GCA_020719345.1 Draconibacterium orientale
TGCACTTTTGAGGTGAGATTAGGGTACTTTTCCATCTTTATGAATAATATAGGTTTAAAACATATTTATACATGTAATTATTTAATTGAGAGTTGCACATTAATAATATTTTGTTAAAAATTTGTAAAACAATTAGTTAATACATTTCGTATATTTTTTTGTCTACTAATGTTCAACTCCTGTCGGAGTTGTGCGTTACGCTGTTTTGTCCACCGATTTTATCGATGGTTATTTATTTGCAACTACTTTCTGAGTTGATAAAATAATTTAGCATTATTTGTTTAGAACTATCAAAATAATCATATTTAGGAATTTTAAAAAACTTACCATTTGCAAATAATCCTACTTTTTTATAATAAAAAATATGTTATTCAGCATATATATATGTATTTATATATATTGAATATTATATTTTTTAAATTGAAATACAAAACGTTAAAAAAATAAAAAATCTATTTTTGAAAAATGTCGCTAAATTTTTTTTTTGGGAAATAAAAATATTTTATATACTTTCGTATATAAAAAAATAAAGTTATGAAGAAAAATATTTTAATTTTTGTGGCAATCGTATTGGGCATATTAGTCTTGATACAAATCGTGTTGTCAAAAAAAGAGTATTTTAATTTGCAACTGGTGGAACTGCGTAAAGAGTACATTATCAAAGACAAACAGGCAGTAGACCACAGCAAATTTGAGGTTTTACAAAAAGAGTTTACCACTCCGCAAGAGGTTACTTTAGCATGTTTATCATGTCATAACAAGCGACATGAAGAGGTGATGTCCTCGTCTCATTGGAATTGGGAACGCGCTAATTATGAGGAAGGTAATGGTGTCTCTTTTTTGGGGAAGAAAAATATTCTTAACAATTTTTGCATCGGCACAATTTCTAATGAGGCAGCGTGCATGGCGTGTCATATCGGTTTTGGGATGACCGATGACAAGTTTGATTTTAAAAATGCAGCAAACGTAGATTGTATGGTCTGTCATGACAACAGCAACGAGTATTTGAAAGGCAGCGGAATGGCAGGTTACCCCGATAGAAGTGTTAATCTTAACAAAGTAGCGCAAAGCGTAGGAAACCCCACTAATACTAATTGCGGCGTATGTCATTTCTACGGCGGAGGTGGAAATAATGTTAAACATGGCGACATAGAATCGGCTACAATAGGTTGCAGTAGAGAAATAGATGTTCACATGGCTGCAAACGGAATAGAACTAAAATGTACGGATTGCCATGTCACTCATAATCATCAAATTACGGGACGTCTGTATTCTGTTTCTTCGGAAAACAGCAACCGAGTTACTTGCGAACAGTGTCATACTAATACTCCACACTTAGAAGATATAACAAACCGTCACACCTCTAAGGTGGCTTGTCAGACTTGTCATATCCCTACTTATGCTAAGGCAAATGCTACTAAGATGGGGTGGTACTGGGCAGAGGCAGGAAAGATGGATGAAAATTCTAAACCTATTATCACCAAAGATTCTCTCGGCAACACTACGTATGACGCAAAAAAAGGACGTTTTGTGTGGAAGCAAAATGTAAGACCAGATTATATATGGTTCAACGGAACTGCCGAGCATTTTACAATTCACGACACTATCCGCACTGATACTTTATATATCAACCGTTTACATGGTTCATATACTGATGAAAATGCTAAGATTGTTCCGGTAAAAATACATAAAGGCGACCAAATATATGATGCAAAATATAAAACATTGATACAACCAAAATTGTATTCATTAGAAAAAGGTGATAGTGGCTTCTGGAAAAATTTTGATTGGAATCTTGCCGCCGAAGCCGGAATGAAAAGAGCTGGTCTCCCTTTTAGCGGAGAATATGCTTTTATCTCTACTATAATGTATTGGCCTATAAATCACATGGTTGCACCGAAAGAAAAAACCATGAGCTGTGCCGAGTGTCATACTCGTGAAAATAGTGTAATCGCTTCTCTTGACGACTTTTATCTACCCGGACGCGACTATATTTCATTTGTAGATATAAGTGGAACTTTACTAATAATATTCTCGCTATTGGGGGTTGCTTTTCATAGTATATTAAGAATAATTAACAATCGTAAAAACAATAAATAAGATGAAACGAGTATATTTATATAAGAAATTTGAGAGATTTTGGCATTGGAGTCAGGCTGCGTTAATAATTTTTCTCGCGCTGACAGGTTTCGAGGTTCATGGCTCTTTCAATATTTTTGGATTTGAAAAAGCCGTTCTCTTTCATAGAATAGCTTCTTATATGTTACTGACACTTATAGTATTAGCCATATTTTGGCATTTCACTACAGGAGAGTGGAAACAGTATATACCTACATTGAATAAGCTAAAAGAGCAAATTCAATATTATACGAAGGGCATCTTCCTGAACGAAAAACATCCTACTAAGAAGACCGAACTTAGCAAGCTTAATCCGCTACAACGACTCACCTATCTGGGTTTCAAATTATTTCTGGTGCCACTAATGGTAATAACCGGTATTATTTATTTGTTTTACAAGACAATAGACAAAAATGATATAGTCATTGCTTCAAGTTTTGAACTAAAAACTATCGCCGTTATGCACACAATAGGAGCATTTTTGTTGATAGCTTTTCTTATCGTTCACGTATATATGACCACTACCGGACATACCCCGACAACAAATATTCAAGCAATGGTAACAGGTTACGAAGACTTAGAGACTGACGAAGAAGAGTCAGATAAAAAAGAAACGGTATAAAACAATTTTAAAAATAAGAGATATGGAAAATACACATAAAGAAATAAAACCGTACATGAATCCTTATCTTGCCGGTATATTACTCGGCTTGGTATTGTTGCTAACTATCTATATTACAGGACATGGTATAGGCGCAAGCGGCGCTATAAAAAGCGTAGTAGTAAAAACGGTCTCAACGGTGGCGCCGGAACATGCCGAAAATTCAACTTTTTATAAACAATATTTAGCCGCAAATAACGGTACTCCGCTAAAAAATTGGCTCTTCTTTCAAGTCATCGGGGTTGTTATCGGGGCTTTTGTTTCGGGACTGATAGCAAATCGTCACGGTTTCAAACTTGAAAAAGGGGAACGAGTTAGCAATAAAGTCCGTATAATAGGCGCCATTGTAGGCGGATTGTTTTTTGGACTCGGCACGCAATTCGGACGCGGTTGCACAAGCGGAGCAGCACTCAGCGGAATGGCAGTAATGTCCATGGGAGGTCTCATCACGATGTTTGCCATTTTTGGTGGAGCATATATGCTGGCATATTTTTTTCGTAAACTTTGGTTAAAATAAAAATAGATATGGGACCAATAGTACCAAATTTGATTGGCTATGAATTTGATTTGATTATAGCCATATTTATAGGTTTTTGTTTTGGATTCGTGCTGGAGCAAGCAGGTTTTTCTACAACGAAAAAACTCGTGGGATTGTTTTACGGATACGATTTTACGGTGTTGAAAGTATTTTTCACTGCAGGAATAACAGCAATGATAGGACTCATCGTCTTAGAACATCAGGGACTAATCAATATTTCTGCCATCTATATAAATCCCACTTTTTTGTGGTCAGCAATAATTGGCGGCTTGATAATGGGAGTAGGTTTTATTGTAGGCGGATTTTGTCCTGGCACGAGTGTTTGTGCTGCTGCGATAGGAAAAATTGATGCCATGTTTTTTCTTGTAGGAGCAACAATCGGAGTTCTAATTTTTGGAGAAATGTATCCGCTTTTTGAAGGAATTTATTTAGCAAAGAGTATGGGCGACATACGAGTGGATGCTTTTTTCGGTATCTCACCTAAATTATTTGCACTTATCATGTCTTTTATTGCGGTGGCAGCATTTTATTTTACACAAAAAATTCAAAATAAGGTGAATAAAATAACACCGGAGTATAGCAAAAAAACAATATACAAATATTCGGCACTTGCCGCTTTACCTTTTGTTGTTTTAATTTTCACTGCCATTTTACCGAGTCGCATGGAGATAATACAAAAAAATATAGCCGATGAAAAACGTTTGGAAGAATGCGTGAAATATGAAATTGATGCTGACAAACTTGCGATAGAGCTTGTAAATAATTATCACAAAATCAATTTGATAGATGTTCGCACCAAAGAAGAATATGAAAAATATCATCTTCCATTGGCAATAAATATTCCGTTATCAGATATTTTTGACAGTAAATATTATGACTATTTTAGACAAAATTATAAGACCAATATTTTTTATGCCGATGACAATCTCTCTGCCAGAAAAGCTTTTCTTTCGACAAATTATATCGGGGCATCGGAGGCAAAGATATTGAATTGCTCGTCTCAATCTTTTAAGTCGCTTATTATAGAACCCGCAGTGCCGGAGGCAGGAGTAGGTAAAGATATTTTAAATCTTTATTATTTTAGAACTGCTACCGCCGAGAAACTTCTTAATATACAAAATATTATGAAGAAATTTGATGCAGCACCGGTAGAAAATAAAGCCACTAAGAAGGGCGGTTGCTAAGAAATAATTATACTATAAACGGCAACTTTGCCAAAGTTGAAAACTTTGGCAAAGTTTTAATTACCAAATAATTGATAGCGTAAAATAATGGTGACTAAACACGCTATTTATTTTATTTT
>DYQJ01000276.1 GCA_020719345.1 Draconibacterium orientale
TTTGAAAATACCTTTTTGAAATATCTATCGTAATTAAGTGGTGCTAAATACATAATCTTACAATTTATTATTTATTAGTAAATAAAATATATTACAAATGTAAATAAAAAAATTTTAATTCCATATATTTTTAACTTTTTTTTCAAAAAATACAACTACGTTGCTTGTAAAACTTGCCAAAGTTTTAAACTTTGGCAAGTTGCTACTGTATTAATCTAATGTGTGAATAACTAATCCGCTTCGTAATTTTGGCTCGAACCATGTTGTTTTTGGCGGCATTATATTATTAGTATCAGCAATATCCATTAATTGTTTCATTGTAACCGGATATAAAGCGAAAGCTACTTTCATTGCGCCGGAGTCTACCCGTTTTTGTAACTCACCAAGTCCCCGTATTCCGCCCACAAAATATATTCGTTTGGAACGTCTTAAATCAGTGATATTAAGGACAGGTTCTAAGATAGAATTAGTAAGAATAGTTACATCAAGACAACCAATAGGGTCATTATCATCATAAGTTCCTTCTTTTGAGGTCAAAGAATACCAGTTACCTTCTAAGTACATAGCGAAATTATGTAAATTAGTAGGTTTAAAAATTTCTGTGCCTTTCAATTCTACCACGAATTTGTCTTTGAGACGTTCAATAAAATCTTCATTAGTAAATCCATTCAAATCGGTGACCGTACGATTATAGTCAATAATTTGTAAGTGATTATCAGGGAAGTGGACAGCAAGGAAGAAGTTATATTCTTCTTGTCCGGTATGATTAGGGTTTTTATCCTTAAATTCTTTACCTACAAGTGCGGCAGCAGCAGTTCTGTGATGTCCATCTGCAACATAAGTGAAAGGTACCTTAGTAGCAAACAATTCTTCTATTCGGAGGTTGGTATTCGCATCGTCAATAGTCCAGAAATGGTGTCCGAAACCATCTTCAGCAACGAAATCGTAAACGGCAGCTTGATTTTTTACAATGTTATTAACTATTTCATCTATCTCCGGAACGGCTCGGTAAGTGAAAAACACCGGCTCAATGTTAGCACGATTTATACGAACATGAATCATTCGGTCTTCTTCTTTATCTGGACGGGTAAGTTCGTGTTTCTTAATTATTCCGTTAAGATAGTCTTCTACTGCGGCACATCCTACAATACCGAATTGAGTTCTTCCGTTCATTGTTTGTGCATAAATATAAAATTTTTTCTCGTTCTCCGGAGTGAGCCACCCTCTTTGTTGAAACTTCTTAAAATTTTCTACTGCAAGGTCATACACTTCTTGTGCATGCACATCTGTAGAGGCAGGCAATTCTATTTCCGAACGAGTAACTCGTAACAACGAATATTGATTACCCTCAGCCATTGCGGCGGCTTCTTCTACGTTCATCACATCATACGGTAAACAAGCCAGTTGTTTAACTATTTCCACTGGAGGACGCAATCCTTTAAAAGGTTTTACTATAGCCATATTTTTTTATTTTTAAGTTATTTTATTTTAATATTTGTGCAAAAATAAAAATTTATTTTAAAAAAACATAAAAAAAAGAAACTTATATTATTTTTTTTCGTATTACTAATGCGGACTTTATTTTAATAATTAAACAAATGGAAAATAATAATGCAAAACTACCTGAATTTAACGGAGATTTTGATGATATTAATTATAAAACGGCGCTGTTAAATTATCTTATCAGCAACATAGATGAAAAGATTCAAGCAAATGCGGACAGCATAAACGAAATCAAACATGCGTATGAAGTAGCTTATGAAGCTCACAAACCGGAGAGACGGAAGGGAGGAAAACGAGAACCATACATTACACATCCTGTTAGTGTGGCAATAATTTTATCTAAGGAGATGGGACTCGGAACAGTAGCAATCATGTCGGCTTTGCTGCATGACGTAGCAGAAGATACAAGTATTACTCTGGAACAAATAGAAAAAGAATTTGATAAAAAAGTTAAAACTATTGTCAAAGGTGTTACAAAGATAACCAATAAAAATGACCGATACTCTACACAAATTCTTAGCCTGTACAACCTATTTGACAGCTTCAAAGATGATTACCGAGTTATTTTTGTCAAAATTGCTGACCGTCTCCACAATATGCGAACCATGGAGGACATGCCCGAAAACAATCGTGCCATCAAGACCGGCGAAAATTTGTACATATATGCTCCGCTGGCACATAAAGCAGGTATGTATGAAATTCGTAACGAGCTACAAGATAAAAGCTTCATGTATAGATACCACGAAAAATATAAGCAAATAGAATATCTCGTCAAACGCGATGCCGATGTACGAACACTTACCTTTGAAAATTATAAAAAAACTATCTCCGACATTTTATTTCAAAACAACTTTAAAGACTTCCGTATAGAAATTATTGAGAAATCATTATTCAGCTTATATCAAAAAATGGAAAAATATAATGTTGAATATCAACATATTCATAACTTCAATTCTGTCCGAGTCATTATTAATACCGACCTAATTGACGCAGTTAATATTAGAAAATTATGCATGGACTATTGGCTTGCACTAACCGAAAAACTGCGGGCTAATCAATCCACATTTAGAGATTGGATACAGCAACCTAAAGACAATGGATTCTCGGCATTGGTTTGCGACATGTTTAGTTATAAAGGCGAACTTTTTGAATTGCAAATTATGACCGAAGAAAAACATATTATTTCTAAACGTGGTTTTGCTAAAGGGTTAAAACATAACATAGCACTAAGTAAACTTGCTGACGAAATTAGCGAATTAGAACGCGGAATAAAACAAACTGTAGAAAACAAAATCATCAGACAAGACAACAGCGTAGGAGATGCGAACTATTCACAAGAAGAAATATTACGAATCCTTGAAAGTATCAAACGTGAACTCAACACCTCCCGCATAAAAACATACACCCCAAGATGTGACGCGATAGAACTACCTAAAGACGCATTAGTATTAGATTTTGCTTTTAAAATACATACACAAGTCGGACTACATTGTATCGGCGCCAAAATTAAAGGACAAATAGTCTCCCCTACCACCAAACTCAACGACAACGACACCATAGACATATTAGTAGAGGAAAACGCTTGCCCAAATCCGAGATGGGAATATCTGGTCGCTACAGCAAGAGCTAAAGAAGAAATTAGCCGATATTTCAAAAATATTAACAAGTCGGAAAGCACGCAGAAATATCTTAACCCTGACTTAAAAATAAACAATAAAATACCGCTTATTGTAGATGAAAATCTAAAATATGTGAGACCGGTATGTTGCAACCCTTTGCCTGGCGAAGAATGTATAGCATATCAAGACGCTTATTCATACATACATATCCACAAAAAGAACTGCTCGCAAGCAATTTTGCACACCGCAGTAGACGGCAAAAAAACAACTAACGTCATCTGGAAACCTATCAAAGAATATCAAGCAATGTTAAAAAAGATAGCAATCTCAGGAATGGACAGAATAGGTATAATAAAAGACCTCGTTACAATAATAACGGAAGAACTAAATGTTAATATGCAGTCTATAAATATCGCCGCCGAAGATACAGGTTTCAAAGGAACAATAGGTTTTTATGTTTATCACAGCTCATTCCTTAAAGCTATAGTAAATAAGATTTTAACAATAAACAACATATTAGATGTTAAAATATTAGACTAAGATGGAATGGTATATTATTGTGTTACTTATAGTGGTTGGAATCCTCTCAGGATTTATTAATACGATAGCGGGAAGCGGTTCACTTTTGACGCTCCCTGTCTTGTATTTTCTCGGATTAGAGCCAAACATTGCAAATGGAACACTAAGAATCGGTATTTTAACACAAAGTCTGACAGCAGTGACTACTTACAAACAGCAACAAATTTTTGAGTGGAAAGACAGCTACAAGCTTATTATATCAGCCGTTGCGGGAAGTATATTCGGAGCCATATTTGCCGTTAATTTGTCCTCAGAAATTATGGAACTCGTGATAGCCGGACTTTTTATTTTTATGATATTTTTGTTAATTTTCAAGCCGGAAAAGTGGATAACAGACAAAGAAATATCTACAAATAAAAGAAATTCTTTTTTACAAATAGCTGCTTTTTTTCTCATCGGTTTGTATGGCGGTTTCATTCAAGTTGGAGTAGGATTCTTTCTGCTCGCAGGTTTGGTGCTTGGCGCCGGTTATGAATTGGTACGTGCCAATGCCTTAAAATCGCTTATCGTGTTGGCTTACACGCCATTTGCACTTACGGTGTTTATTGTTAATAATCAGGTGGATTATCCGAAGGCATTTATTTTGGCTATCGGGAATATTTTTGGCGCATGGCTGGCGGCTAAATTATCAATAAAAAAAGGCGCTAAATTTATAAGATATTTTTTAATACTCGTCATAACGATTAGCGCAATTAAAATAATTATCTCGGCTATAGATAATTTATGATAGTCCTAAACAAATAATGCTAAATTATTTTATCTACTCCTTTCGGAGTTGAACATAAATAACCACCGATAAAATCGGTGGACAAAATTGTGTAACGCACAACTCCGAAAGGAGTTGGGAACTATTTTTTGTTTATCCACCGATTGCATCGGTGGTTATTAAAGT